>NZ_CATNHH010000002.1:0-241580 GCF_950098555.1 Citrobacter sp. T1.2D-1 | reverse complement strand
GGATTGGTATGCATTCCACGCTCTTCGAAAGAAATATAGCCAGCAGTTTATCTGCATGCCCTGAGTATTCGTTAGCGAACGTGGAGCACCTACTGGCTCGAAAGAAAAGCGGCGATCATCACATGATTCTCGCTCAATATTCGTAACCAGTAAGCGCATACCCTGAATCACTTCAAAGTGTAATTCTCAGGGTACGAATGACTATATCTCGCTCATGGCTGACCACTACAGAACCAAGGCCGGAGGATATCCGATGGAGATACAACATGGTGTGGGAATTCAAGATGTTGTCTTTCAGGTGGGATCAGAAGAAAAAGTAAACTGAATGTGGGCGGACAAGAATCTCACCAAAGCCAACGTCGCTTGGGTTCTTGCCAGGCTCCCTGCCACAGGTCAAAACGTGCGAGTGGTTCAAGTTTTTTTAGAACGGCAGCTTCACCTGCGGATAAGAGACTGCGCTCCGGAATGGAAATACCGAAAAAGCCTTCAGCGACCGGAAATATTTCACATTCTGATGTCAGCGATCCCAATGCTTTTTCTATCTTGTTACGTTCTGCTTTGATAATTAACTGAAGTCCCATCAGCTTTTAAACTCCACAATTGCTACCTGCTCAAGCGCTTGCCTGACCTGGGCCTGAACCTGGTCAGGGATGGATTGCCCTCTGATGTCATAGACTACCCGGCAAGTTTGAATGTGCGGTGGCAACTGCGATAGTCCCCAGCATATTCTGGCAATATTGTACGCAATACTGAGTTCTATCGATTCCGGAGATTCAAGACTGTGGTTGGCCACAAGGAAAAACTCGCCGCGTTCTTCATTTATAAACTCCGGGGTAAACATTACGCCTCCCTTTCATTGTCTTCGCCAACTTCTGGCAATTGAATGCTTTTTTCATCAGTGCGTTATCTTAGCAGGGATCCTGTTCCAGTCACGATGTCTGCTTCTGGCACAAAGTGGACTATCCAGAACAGAATGGCTTAACGTTTGTTGCTTAACAGGGGTAGCGCGTGCGGATTGCTCTTCCCATTACCGACTGTATTTACCAGATAGAGTGACACTTATTTATTGATATACAATAATATTTCTTCAAGTATGGATGCCCTACCAGGCTGGTGATTTTGTTTGAGCTATATTCATATGATAGGAAAGACTCACTCCGTCTGTACGCCTGAATACGACTGGCGTAAACATGTTAATGTCTTCGAGGTTATATGAAATTTCCAGGCATCCCGGAAAATGAGGAAGAACGATTAAAATCTCTTTATCTGGCAGACCTTCTTGATACAGGCTCTGAAGAGCGTTTCGACCGTTTAACTCGTCTGGCAAAGAAACTTTTTCAGGTGCCAGTTGCACTGATTAGCCTGATTGATCGCGAGCGCCAGTGGTTGCTTGCATGCGAAGGGTTGGGGACTCGTGAAACGCCTCGTAATGTCTCCTTTTGTGGCCACGCCATTTTGCAGGAAGGTCCATTTATTGTTAACGATGCGGTTAGCGATGATCGTTTTCATGATAACCCTCTGGTGATTGGTGAACCTTATATCAGATTCTATGCGGGTTATCCCGTGCATCTTCCTGATGGCGCGGTTGCAGGTACACTTTGTTTGATACATTCCTCTCCCCGGCCCTTCAACGACGATGATATTGCATCACTCAGAGACCTGGCATTTATAGTTGAGGATGAATTTAAGGTTACGGGCATAGCCATGACTGACAGTCTTACAGGCATACCCAATCATCGTGGTTTTTACAATGCAGGGGAGAAGCGATTTCTGGCCCTTACTCAGACGAATGTCCCTTTCAGTCTTATCTTTTTGGATCTCGATAAATTCAAACCTGTTAACGATCTCTGGGGGCATGCCGAAGGAGATGAGGTGCTAAAAGTATTCTCCGCTCTGTTGTGCCAGCATCTTAGCGCCGGAGATATCGCAGGACGAATTGGAGGGGATGAATTCGTCGTTCTCGTCACTCACAAATCCCGGACTGGTGCCTTTTTAAAAGGGGTGCGTAAAAGTGTGGATGAGTACAACGACCACTCGGGGAAACCCTATACGATTAATTATTCTTATGGAATGTTGCATAATGATCCGGTTCGTTACCCCTCTCTGGTGGAGATGCTGAAAGAAAGCGACGAGGTGATGTACTCAGCAAAACGACGTAAGCATGTCTAAGCACCCGCAAATCTGTCGTGGTCAACTAAACTAACCACCGATTTAGCGTTTTTCCAGTATCGGTTTTCCGATTCGTTTGAGGGTACCCCACCGTTATATTCGTGCGGCCTTAGCGAGCGGTAATACTCGACGATATAGTCAGTGCTCCCATGAACTGCTCCCCATAACAGGAATACCTTCGTCACCATCTCCGGCGTGATCAGTGGTGGATGGACAAACCAAAGTGATGATACGTCTGTTTTTTCCGGATGCGGAAGCACGCAAGATGGTATTGGAGAAAATTGGTGCGATTGAAGGTAGGAACCAAACCCTGGCGGCCTCACAGGCTATGTAATCAAAACTTAATCAAAGAGAAAATCATGAGAAAAATAGTTTCTTTTGTCCATGTGTCGCTGGATGGTTTTGTAGCTTCTACCGCTGAGGGCCCAGCGAGTCTGGCCTGGATAAGCATAAGCCCCGATTTGTTTGAATTCGTGGAGCAGCGGATTCAACAGACCGACACCGCCTTATATGGGCGCACCACCTACCAGATGATGGAGTCGTACTGGCCAACTGCTGCCGATAAGCCTGACGCCAGTCCGCATGACCATGCGCATTCGCGTTGGTATAAATCTGCCCACAAAGTGGTGTTGTCGAAAACCCTGTTGGAAAAAAATCACCCTAATACGCAAATTATCAGTCGCAATTTAAGCGACGAAATCAGCAAGCTCAAGCGTAACGAGGGCAGCGAAATTTTAATGTTTGGCAGTCCTTCAGCTACTCACTCGCTAATGGTGGAAAACCTTATTGATGAGTATTGGCTATTCGTCAATCCGATTCTGCTGGGGCAAGGTATTCCCTTGTTCAAAAACATAAAAGACAGAACCTCACTCATGCTGGTGAATAGTAAAGTTTTCCCGTCGGGCGTAGTGTGTCTGCGATACGAGGTGAAACGAAATCAATAATGCAAGGTTCTGATAATTCTGTAAGAGGAAAAAAACCTCCGAACGGCTGCATTTCTGCGAATGTGTAGCCAATCGATGTTTTGCGGTATGTGCTCCACCCTAATTGACAATAGATCTAAGGGTCAGCAACGTCCGCTCCTGGCACTGAGCTGACTGCCTGAGGTGCCGCAAGGTCCGCACAGTGCCAGGAGCGGACGTCGCTGTTAATAGTTTGCTCCTCAACTATTGAGCAACACCATGACATTCGCCTCATACTACAACATTATCTGGCCGGGAGTTCAAAAAGTGGACAGAACTAAAAAGGGTATATTTACAGCAATGTGGGCTGTTTACCATTCATCAATGTAAGCATTGTAAGATCTTTAATTCGTTTTTGTCATATGTGTACCAGTATATCCCCTCAAGAAAACTGGAGGCTGTTAACATTTCTTCTTTATTGAAGTCAACGAGTACTTTTTCCTGATTTGGTCCAAGAAAAATCACGCTTACTTCAAAGTCTTGTAAATTTGAACACGGATTTTTTTGGTTAAAATCCAGTTGATGGGCTAATGAATATACTTTTTTATTAAGTACATCATCATTGAAATTACTATAAACCCACCCCAAAGCAAAGTAACTAAATATACATGTAAAGATTATATAAATGAGTGCCCCAATGGGAAATCTAAAATCACTATTTCCGTCCCATTTTAACTTAAAGTAAGAAATGATATTTATTATGCAAACAACACCTACAATAGCCAGCAGGTAAACAAGAATAGAAATTTTTTTGAAGAAAAGATAAGCAACAAGAAAACTTCTTGTAAAAGGAAAAAATGATGGATCAATATTAAATACATCATTTATTATTGCGGATGCCTCAGCGGTGCAATATACAATTAACCCTGTGAATGACAGGGATAGTATGATTTTTGTTGTTTTGAACTTCCAAAGCTCCTTGAACATTAATGTTCTTTCAATATTAATTCCGATCCATATTGTTGATAACATAATTGATATAATGTATGCGGGTAATTTTAGTGTTTCAATAAATTCAGAATCAGAGCTATTGGATGTAGAAAATATAAATATCAATATTGCTACAATGGCTAATGTGTTAAGCGTAATGGAAGAGTTCCATTGTTCATTGTATTTTTTATTTTCACTTTCATTTTTAATAAATAAAACAGCATCTCGTATGTCTTTGATAATCTGCTTGGTGGATTTCTCATTCGAATATCTGTAGTTAGCATTATCACTTGAATCAAACTCAGCTAAAAGTTTTTTGAAGGATTCTGTATTAATTTTCTCATTAGTCATATTGAATAACTCTTTTTCTAGTTAAACGTAGGTTGGCTATTTGGAGAAAACCACTGTCGATCTTCATTTACAAACTCTGGGACAACCATCATATCTCCATTTTATTCACTTCGTCGATTTCTATTTTTCGAGTATTTGTTGCTGTACACAAAAAACATTATTGGTAGAGAAACGTCAGGCGGATGTAAATTCTTCCTAGGTTAATCAAACCATTCTCTCCAAAAATTTTCAATCAGTTTTACGTCCGTACCTCGCTCACAGCGGACCTTCAACGTAGAGTGCGTGCCAGCTTTTTGCTAAAAGGGACATTATGATTAATTATTTTCTGCCTCTGGCTGATCTTAATCAGCTCATAATATGAGCTGATTAAGATGCATGATTACACCGTTGGGATGGTACCACCATCAATGACATATTCGGTGCCGGTGATGGCGGCTGCATGAGATGACGCAAGGAAGGAAATGAGTTTCGCAACCTCGATGGGCTTTGACGGACGACCAAGAGGAATACCACCGAGAGCATTCATGATTATCTGCTTACCGCCTTCGTAATCCGTTCCCGCCTGCTTCGCCAGTCGCTGCGCCATCGCGACTGAAGCTTCGGTTTCGATCCAACCGGGCGCAACACGCACGACACGAATCCCTTTCGGGGATACCTCTTTCGACAGGCTTTTGCTGTACGCCGACAGCGCAGCTTTTGCCGCCGCATAACCGGTGGTTGATTCTGGTAACGGCAGTTCACGCTGGATAGATGTCACGTGAATAATAACCCCGCTACCCTGCGCCAGCATCCCAGGCAACAGCGCACGATCTAAGCGCACCGCGGGTAACAGATTCAGGTTGAGTTCCTGCTGCCACTCTGTTTCGCCCAGCGCGGCAAAGCCTCCGGCAGGCGAGGTTGAACCGCCAGCAACATGGATGATGGCGTCGACACCCCCCAGATGCTTGTGAACGGCTTCCACTACCACGGCACATCCGTTGACGGTGGTCAGGTCCGCCGCTACGAAGGCGTCTGCGAAACATTCTGTGGGCACATGACGCGCGGTGGTTAACACCCTGGCACCCAGTTGCTTAAATAATTCAACGACCGCTTTGCCGACGCCTTTGGTACCTGCAGTAACCAGTATGCGTTTATCCTGAAAATCAAGATCTAACGACATCAGATAATCTCCAGCGTGTTGATCTTGTCGCCGACCAGGCCGAAGACATGTTCAAGCGTGACCGGGCTGCCGGGAAAATTACCGACGACGTTTGAAGTGACCGTCACCCGGTGACCTTCAGTGATAAACTTAACCGGCTCAACGCTGTAGTCAAACGCGGCCTGTGCGGCACGTTGCCATGCCTCGATCGCTGCGTGTCCCTTGTGAGTTTTACCTTCGTCTGTCACGACAGCATCAACAGTAAAACAGTGCTTAACGTTGGCAATATCTGCACCGTTACTGATCGAGAAATAGTCTGAAATAGCATGCGGTAGGGCTAATGACATGGCTCTTTACTCCTGTTATTTACAGTACGGGCATTTTCAACATAGACTGTGAAATTAACAAGTACGCACTAAAAAGTGAGCCACTGAATTATGAGTAAGTTATATACTCCAGAATCTGCCGCAAGCGGTGTGGAGCACGTGCTGCGACTGTTGGAAGGTCGTTGGAAATTAATCATTCTTTTTCATCTGTTCGATGGAAAGGTACAACGCTATTCTGATTTTGAAAAACTGATCCCCGGTATTTCACAGAAGATGCTGGCGCAGCAACTGCGGCAACTGGAAGCTGACGGCATCGTATCACGTACGGTGTACCCGCAAGTGCCACCGAAGGTGGAATATCGCCTGACCGAGTGGGGGCAGGCGCTGTGCCCGGCCCTTGATGCAATGTTGAAATGGGCGGAAAAACGCGAGGTTTAGCTGTCGTCGGGGCCTTTTTGCAGTGAGTGAAAATCACTGATGTCTGCTTTCGCTCAACGTTAATAATCGGTGTCTGTCTGGATTATCACTTTTGTCTCTCTTGTCTTATGTATTTTTGCTGCGGTTCAATTATTGAGAATAAAAACAAACGAACCAGAAGAAAATACGGGAATAGATCAGCCACAATGTTAACTTTTGATAAAATTAAAGTAACATTCTGTGAGGTGCGGATGTTTTTATTTCTCATAGACGAGAATTTACATATCATGATATAATATGGCGGAAAAGAATGCAGGTTATTAATCTGCCAGTAATGTAAATAAATTTTTGAGGAGACCATTCCAGTGGGACGTAAATGGGCCAATATTGTTGCTAAAAAAACGGCTAAAGACGGTGCGACGTCTAAAGTATATGCAAAATTCGGTGTCGAAATCTATGCTGCTGCTAAACAAGGTGAACCAGACCCAGAATTAAACTCATCTTTAAAATTCGTTATTGAACGTGCGAAGCAAGCACAAGTCCCAAAACACGTTATTGATAAAGCCATTGATAAAGCCAAAGGTGGCGGCGATGAAACGTTCGTACAAGGACGTTACGAAGGCTTTGGACCCAATGGTTCAATGATTATCGCTGAAACGTTGACGTCAAATGTTAACCGTACGATTGCTAATGTTCGCTCAATTTTCAATAAAAAAGGCGGGAATATCGGAGCGGCAGGTGCTGTCAGCTATATGTTTGACAATACTGGAGTGATTGTATTTAAAGGAACAGACCCTGACCATATTTTTGAAATTTTGCTTGATGCAGAAGTTAATGTTCGTGATGTAACCGAAGATGAAGGAAACATTGTTGTTTATACAGAATCCTCAGACCTTCACAAAGGCATTGCAGCGCTAAAAGCAGCTGGAATTACCGAATTTTCAACAACAGAATTAGAGATGATTGCTCAATCAGAAGTTGAACTTTCGCCAGAAGATTTAGAAATCTTTGAAGGACTTGTTGATGCCCTTGAAGATGACGATGATGTTCAAAAAGTATATCATAACGTTGCAAATCTCTAATTAGAAATCAAAAAATCTGTCATTATGGCAGATTTTTTAACTTATAAAGTTGTTATAAAAATATATCTAACCCGATGTGTTGATTATAAAAAATAGATAAAATTACTGTCTTCTAAAACAAATCATATTCATTGAAATTGCTGGTCTTAACACTCTGGTGATTAACGGAAAAAGAATATATTACAGAAGGGACTGCGCGAAAAACGTAATGCGTTGACGATATAAAATCAACGTTAATACCCCCAGCCCGAAGGCGGTTGGGGGTTAATAATAATGCCAGACTGACCTGCCCGCGAATTGCGTAGCGGATTTTAAACCGTTATTTTTTGGGAGTGATTTTCGTCACTGAGCCTGTTTGCGTTTTATCCCCGATAGTCCCATACATAGACACCAGATAAACGGCACCATCAGGCCCGGCGGTCAGGTGGTTTGGCGTATCATCCATCGGGATATTAGCGACCAGTTTGCCATCCTTGTTCAGAACAGCAACGGTTCCGCCTGCGCGCGTGGCGGCGAAAACCTGTGACGTCACGGGATCCCAGACGACAGATACGCCCCCGGCCCCAATGTAAGTATCCGCGAGAACCTTACCGTCCGCATCAAGAACCACGACATTGTTCGTCTCCTGGGAAGCGACGTAAAGACGGCCGGTCTCTGGATCGCGAGCGATGTCGGTAGCACCTTGCGCCTGAGGTATTTTCACCGTCGTACTCTTGCCCGTTTTGAGATCAATCCAGCCCACCCAGGGCGTATCGCGACTGACGCCGTAGAGTTTCCCACCGGCACTGTCGAGGGCAAGGTCTGTACTGTAAAACTGGTCGCGGCCGCGGTTCGTCACGAACTCCATCTGACCGATATGTTCCAGCGTTTTGGTATCATAAACCTCGATAAAACCGGTCAGTGCTGCGCTGACATAAGCCCGATTGTGGGCTTCATCAATAATCACATCGCGTGGATGTACGACCGACCCCTCCGGGAAGACTTTCACGACGGAAAGCGTTTTTGCGTCATAGACGGTCACCGTCTCGGCGAGCGTGTTCGTTGTCCAGATATGATTATGGACATTATCAACACCGATGCCGAAGACTCCAATCTGCTCACCCTTTTTGTCTTTAGGCAGCGTAGCCTCCGCTTCGACAGTCAGCGTTCCGGCGTTCAGTCTCATCAGGCGGCTACCATCATTAGGGCCACGTGCAGAGGTTACGAACAGCTTCCCGTCGGTTGAAATTGCCGACTGGTAAGCTCGCTCACCGACGGAAATTTTTTGCAGCCTGAAAGCCTCAGTGTTTTTCGGGGGAACAATTTGGGACAATTTCAACATGACCTGCGAAACGCTCGCGGGATTTTGCGTGATAACAGTGAGTGGATGAAGGCCTGTAGCAGCATCGACCGGAACTGTTAGCGGAATAGTGAGGTTTCCCTTCTCGTCGGCGGTCAATGGTTTCGGTGTCAGGAGTTCCGCACCATTCAGCAGGGTGACGGTCGTGCCCGCCTGCAGGCTCTTAATCGCTATGACAGTTTTATCTCCGGGCTTAACAGGAACGTCCCGTGACCCTGCACGGATACTGCCAGGGAAGGTAGTGGTGGCGGCTGCCCACTGGCTATCGGCGTATGCCGTTGTGGCGGTTGCCATCGCAATAGTGGAGGCCAACAACACCGAACGGACTGAAATTCTTCTCATCTTATCTCCATAAATTGTATTGATGCTGCATCTCAGCGCAGCCACAGGTTATTTCCCATGCGATGAGTCTTATCTTCCGCCATGAGAAGTATGTCTTGTTATAAGCGCATTCAACATACCATATCAATGCAAATAATTATCATTACCATTCTTGATGATGTCTTAAATGTGAGGCGTTTATGTATCGCGGATGAGCGAGTTGGCGATTTTCCGGTAAGAGGGCGGCAGTGAGCCGAAGCGGACGTAAAAACGGCTTGTGCCAATCATCAGGCAATAAATCGCAGCCTATTCCTCTCTCTACATATTCAGAAGGCTCATTCGAAACATCCAGTTGATGTCGATAATTAGTGGTTGAAAAGGTGCCAGGAATGACGGAAGAATATGCCAACATTGCTGAGGTTTAGATGGATTGAGGGGCAAGAAGTGGGATCGTCTGGAACAGTAAAGAAAATCGTTATGCTGACCATTGTGGCTAGCCTGGCCGCGGGTTGCGCGCCGTTACATCCTTCCGGCTGCCATAAGACCACGGCAACGGGGAGTTGCAGTTCAGGACGCTGGGATGATCAGGATGAATGGGGTGCGAAAGCGCGGGCAATCAGGGCGGCAATAAATGCCAAACTTGATGAGCCGCAAAACTGGAAGGGGAAAAAATGCAGGTTGCATATTGAATTTGCTCAGGATGGCACGGCTTTGAACATATCAACCAGCAACGGCAATAAAGCCTATTGCGAAGCGATAAAATCAGCAGCCCATAAAGCGAAATTTCCAGCCTTCAACAATCCAGAAGTCTATAGGGATTTTCAAAAATCCGGCTTCGATATGCGCGGTTAGCACCATAGTAGCCCTTTCAGTGTCAGCTACTCGCTCACTGCTGCCCTTTAAACCTTATCGACGGCAGCTCAGTGCCAGGAGCGGAGGTTGTTAATGGCATGATGTATAAACCAATGGAGAGCCGATGATCTATACCCCAGTTAATAGATTCTGGCAATGTGGCTATTACCGACCCTACAGCAGAAGCACTAACTATAGGTATTTTATCGCTCCCATTGAACCAACCCCCCTGGTGAGGCAATTATTTCGGTTTAATATGATTTAAGGTAAATGTCACTCAGCTAAATACCCACCATCAATTGGATAAACGCCCCCGGTACAGAACGCTGATCTGTCTGACAGCAAAAACAAGATGAAGTCTGCTATTTCTTGCATTTTTGCCATCCTTTTCATCGGGTGGCTATTTGCGAAACTGCGTACGATGTTTTCAGGGAATTCATTCATCCGTGGGGTTTGGACATAACCCGGAGCGACTGCATTGATTCGAATACCCTGGCAGGCAAACTCTAGCGCTGCGGTTTGGGTTAAACCGATTATACCATGCTTAGCCGCGGTGTAAGGCGCCAATCCAGGAATGCCAACCAGGCCATTTACTGCAGATAAATTAACGATAGAACCACCAAACTTCATCATCTGAGGTATTTCATATTTTAGGCAGTAAAAAATACCGCTCAATGAGGTGGCAATGACTTTATCCCAGTTTTCAACTGTCTGCTCTGTGATATTTTTACCATGTTCACCTGTCAGGCCTGCATTGTTTACAGCATAATCAAGCCTGCCGAAATATTTGATAACGTCATCTATCATTTGCCGTACCTGTTCAGGCTGTGACACATCACATCCGATCCCCATCGCTTGTTGTCCCTGTGAAGATAACCATTTCGCTTTTTGTTTAGCCTGCGCTGACGAGCGGGATACAATGACGACCTTAGCGCCATGTTTGTGTAATTGGTCTGCGACGGCCTCACCTATACCTGTAGTACTTCCTGTTATAACCGCTACTTTATTCTGAAAAGTCATAATTCCCCCTATGAAGTAGAATGGAGTCTTACATCTGGGGTAGTATACAAATTAGCAGTGACAGTTTTTGTCAGTACTCTTTTCCCTCGCGGATCCCCTCTTTTTTTCTCCATTTTTTCAATAAAGCCGTCCTGTTTTCTCTATACATGGAATCCAGTTGCACAATCTTTTCGATTTTGTCAGTTCTGAAATGACGAAAATCATTTCTCATCTCACACCATGCAACCAAAATCCAGCATGACTCCATATATACTAATGCGATGGGCCATATGACTCGAGAAGAGTAAACCTCTTTCTTGTCACAATACTTTATTTCGACTCTCTTTCGATTTTTAATGGCATTACGAATGTCTTCAAAAAATATCTCATTGTTTTCTGAAGGACCGGTCAGATAGGATTGGCTCTCAATAAGATTTTTTAATTCACCGGGAATGACGGCGTGTATTTTGGCAAGCGCATTTCTTGCGGTATTTTTGAAATCATAATCCGTATTATGAGATACCCAATTTAGCCCAAGTATAATAGCATTGATTTCTTCATGAGAAAGATTTAAGGGGGGTAAATGAAAATCAGACTTAACGATGTATCCAATTCCTGCGCCGCCTTCAATGCACACTCCCTGTTGCTGTAGCGTTTTTATATCTCTGTAAAGGGAGCGTACATTTATTTCTAATCTTTCTGCAAGAGTGGATGCCGTGATTGGATATCTTTGCGCCCTTAATATCTGTAGTAATTCGAGAAGCCTTTCTGTTCTGGTCATGTTGATAAATCCATCTTGATACTAAGACGATATCTTAAAGCACCTGTTGAATAGGCATCTTAGTACAAAGCAAGTGTACCTGCCTAAGTTGATCTGCCCCCCGTTGATTAATATCGCGCATAACCGCCCAAAGCCATACTTACTCAGAGACTTGTTCCGGGGTTTTGGCCCCGTGTCTTTACTGCGTATAATGCCGCCTCTATACACGCTAAAATCGACTGTGCCACGAACTATGAATCTCAATCGCTTTTGTTATTTGCTCCTGATCTTCTCGGCTATCGGCAGCATCTTTACCTCACATCCCGTTGCTATCTGGTTCCTGCTCGCCAACATACTGACGCTGGTGATTTATGGCGTGGATAAAATGGCGGCGCGTAAGGCCTGGCGCAGAGTGCCGGAATCCACTCTGTTGGTGTTTGGTGTTGTGGGAGGGTGGCCTGGCGCGATGGTGGGTCAACAACTCTTCCGGCATAAAACACAAAAGCAGCCATTCAAAACCTATTTCATCGTCAGCGTGATATTGAGTGTCTCAGTGATGGTGGCGGTGTATCAGCTTTATCCCTTTGCTTCTTCCTGAGCGTTTGCTTTTGCTCCCTGCGCATTGTGGCCTGATAACCTTTCTACCAGACCACTGCCAGGCTACTCAGCTATAGATTACCCACGCCACCATCAACCAGTAGCTCAGTACCAACGACGAATGAAGACTCATCAGAAGCAAGGAAAACGGCGGCCTTAGCCAATTCATAGGGGGTGCCTAAACGTCCGATGGGTACCAGAGCGCGAATTTCTTCCCGGAGCTTATCTTCGTCCACGCCGCCCCCAACGTTGTTCAATGCCGGTGTTTCAGTCGGTCCGGGACTTAAGCCATTTACACGGACTCCGCGCGGGTGAAGCTCTGCAGAAAGTGTTCGTGCCAGAGAGAGTATTGCGGCTTTACTTGCAGCGTAAGCACTACTTTGTGGAAAACCAATCCGCGCGCTGACTGAGCCACAAACAATGACGGAGGACGGGTTAGAAAGCATAGGAAGCAGGGCTTTGATCAGGAAGAATGGGCCCTTAAGATTGGTATTCATCAGCGCATCGTAAGCCTGCTCATCCCAGGATTCCAGTGGCTTATGTGTAACATCGCCTGCGTTTATATATAAAATATCAAGTTTCGGCCATCGCGCCTGTAACGCCGTTGCTAAGTGAGTTTGTTGAGGGATGTCGCCTGCCTCAATGCGAAAAATAGCCACATCACTTAACTCTTTTTTGGCCTCCAGTAGTTTTTTTTCACTACGACCGGTGATGGCAACCTTTGCTCCTTCTGCCAGAAACTGACGTGCCGTCTCTAAACCAATACCGCTAGTACCACCGGTAATCAGTGCGTACTTGCCTTCAAGTCTGCCCATTTTCCTACCCCCACGTATTATTCGTGGAGTAATTATTTATCCTTTAGTATCCTTTGGAAAGTAGGCACCATTTGGATACTAAGGAACCTTATGGGATGCAATGAAGTGAGACCGGGAGCCCTATGACACAGAATATTTCGACGTTAGCTGAGAGTAATACAGGATGCCCGATGGTCAGTTTTGTGAATCTGATAGCCGGTAAGTGGGCGATCCCAATCCTTTATCGTTTGATTGTATTAGGCGAACCTGTTCGTTTCAGTGAGCTACAACGAGCAGTCAGACCTATCACTCAGAAAGAACTGACTCGTCAGTTGCGACAGTTTGAGGCTCGCGGGTTGGTTAACAGAAAAGTGTTCGCTGAAGTTCCACCGAGAGTGGAGTATGAAATAACCGAGCTGGGTAAATCGTTGCGTCCGACACTTGATTCTCTTGCTGAGTGGATGACTGCCAACGCGAGCGCAATGAATAAAAACGGACAAAGGACGTCAGCGACTCGTTCTTGAGGGATAGCCATACTCAACGCTCCCATACGGCAGGAGAGTTGAGTATGAACATGTCACCGTGGAACAAAAACCGTATCATCGGCCAAAGTAATGTCGGCCTGTCCACAATGACACGATGCGTAATAAGCTATTTCACTTCTGCCAGCGCGCTTTTATCAACGTAGGGCTTCATTAGCGTATCGGCTTCCTGTTGGGCCGTTTTAACTGCCTCTTCCGGCGTCACTTTTGGATCGTTGACAACGGCCGCCAGCTGGTTTTCCATCGCTTTACGTACGGCGACCGTTTCATAGGTGGAGTACCAGGGATGGGCATATTTCAGCTGCTCAAGGGCGATGGCCGCACGGGGATCCTGCTGCATGTACGCTTTCATTTCTGGTGTGTCATACGCGGCTTTACGCGGCGAGAAGTAGCCGGTAAAGCGACTCCATTCTCCGTTCACCTGCGGGCTGACCAGCCAGCTCAGAAACTGATATGCCGCTTTTTTCTGCGCGTCTGAAATGCCTTTAAAACTCACCAGGCTGGCACCGCCAATCGGCACCGCACGTTGCTCTTTTGCCGGCAGCATGGCGACGCCAAGCTCAAAGTCTTTGGTATTTTCACGCATAAAGCCCAGTGCGCCGGTGCTCAGCATTGCCATTCCAACTTTCCCCGAAAAGAAGGCGGCGCTGATCTGTTTTGAGTTCAGGACACCAGAAGGCATCACCTTGTCCTGATAGATCAAATCCTGCCAGAAACGCAGGGCGCCAATGGTGGAGGGGGCGTTGTAATACACTTCGCCGGGATAGTCTTCATTGAAATATTTACCGCCATTGGCGCGAACCAGCGCCGAGAAAATCCAGCCGCCGTAATCGTCATTGGTCGATGGCAACATGATCCCCCACTGACCCTTGCTTTCGTCGGTTAATTTTTTCGCGTCAGCCTGCAGTTCAGCCCAGGTTTGCGGCGGTTGTTTGATACCCGCCTGGTCAAATAACGCTTTGTTATAATACAGAATTGGCGTGGAGTTATGGAACGGGATCGCGTAAGTCACGCCCATCACCTGAGCGTTCTTATGCATGGCGGGCCAGAACTCGTTAAGCAAAAATGGCCCCGCTTTTTGATTACCGAACCTGAACAGCTCGTCCATCGGCAGGATTTCATCTTTTAACGCCAGGTCGGTGGTGAAGTTGGCGGACATGATGACCAGCGCGGGCGGTTGTCCCGCCTTTTGCGCGGATTCGGCTTTGATCTTGGTGGTGTCATAGTTGCCGGTAAAAATGCCCCGTACTTCGACATCCTGTTGTGATTCATTGAATACGTTGATGACCCGGGTCATCTCCATGGTCAGTTTGCCATCGACGGGGGCGGGAAACATAAAATCGATTTTTTCTTTCGCCAACGCAGACCCGCTAAAGGCCAGCGCGCCGCTTAGGGCGAGCGCCTGCAATTTCGTATTCAGGGGCTTAAACATGGTCAATCTCCTGGAGTAAATTGTGCTGTTTCTCAGCATGAAAAAGATGAAGATCCGACGGTGAAAAACCGAGGGTAAGCGTATCGCCTTTTTCGGGCACGGTGCCGCGATGGCGGCGGCTGTAGCGCAGTGTGCCGACAGGCGTGCTGACGTGGAGCAGATAATCTGCCCCCATCAGTTCTCGTTGCATTACCGTGGCGGGCAGGGCGTACAGCCCGTCAGTCGGTCTGTCAGTGATGTGTTCAGGGCGTATCCCCAGCCAGACCTGCGTTTCGTCACGCGACAGCGGTGGCAGCGGATGTCTGATATCACCGAGTTGTACCTGACCGTTCTGGCAAGGCAGAAGGAGGAGGTTCATTGCGGGAGAGCCGATGAAACCGGCGACGAACAGGTTTGCCGGGCTGGCGTAGAGATGTTCAGGGCGACCGACCTGCTGCACGTAACCATTGTTCATCACGACGATACGATCGGCCATCGACATGGCTTCGGTCTGATCGTGCGTAACGTAGATGGTGCTGGTCCTGAGCTGTTGATGCAGCGCCATAATGCTATCGCGAACCTCGCTACGCAGGCGCGCGTCAAGGTTGGAGAGCGGTTCGTCCATGAGAAAAAGTCGCGGATTGCGCACAATTGCACGCGCCATCGCCACACGCTGCCGCTGACCGCCGGAGAGTTTGGCCGGTTTGCGATCGAGTAGCGGCTCCAGTTGCAGCATTCGGGAGACCTGTTCCAGCCGCGGTTGCCAACTGGCTTTATCCTCTTTGCGAATTTTCATCCCGAAGGTAATGTTGTCACGCACCGACAGATGCGGAAACAGCGCATAGTTCTGGAAAATCATCGCAAAGTTGCGTTCGCGTGGTGAGAGAAAGGTGATGTTCTCTTCCTGCAGCCAGATGTCGCCTCCGCTGACGTTTTCCAGTCCGGAAAGCAGACGCAGCAGGGTGCTTTTGCCGCAGCCGGAGGGGCCTACCAGCACCACGAATTCCCCTTCGGCAATATCCAGAGACAGCGAGTTCAGCGCCGGTTTGCCGTCAAACGTTTTGCTGACATTATTCAGTCTTAACATGGTGATGAGTACTCATCCGTTGGGCAACTGGTATTCTCGTCATACAGCCATGGCCCGGCGTAGTGCGCCAGCGAGTGCTGGTAGCTCACCCAGTGCTCTCCCACCTGACGATGCATCAGGCAGGACGGCGGTGACATGTCGTAATAGGGACGTGTATCTTCATGGCAGTAGGGCACCTGATGAACCGTCGCGGGAAGCGTGGTGATGGTCGCCTGACGATACTGCGTCATCGTCAGATTATGGTTATGACCGCAGAAGATGCGGATAAGCGAAGGGAAGCGTTCCACCAGTGCCAGCAGACGATGACCATTTTCACAGGCGATCGGATCCATCTGAGCATTTCCCAACGGCAGCGGCGGGTGGTGCATAAAGACGGCAGTTGGCTTATCACCGGCGCTGAATAGTTGGGCTTCCAGCCATGCTAGCGTCTCTTCGGTTAACCAGCCTTTCGAATGACCCGCAAGGCTGGAGTCAATAAACAGCAGGCGAGTCGCGAAATCATCGACGGCATAACGCATATTTTGCGGGTCGGTGCCCAGTTGTGGACACAGCGGGTGCAGATATTCAAGAAAATGCGCCTTATCATCATGGTTCCCCGGGATCAGCAGCAGCGGGTAGTGGAGCGCGCCGAGGATCTGGCGGGCAATGCGATACTCCTCCGGGCGGCCACAGTTAACGATATCTCCGCTGACGATAACGGCATGCGGACGTTCACGCAGCGCATTCAACTGGGAAACCACGTCTGCATTTCCGGCGTTAACGTCGATAAAACCGTAGAGCTTCTGGACGTGACCGCGGAAATGGGTGTCGCTAATATGGGCTAACAGCATGAAATCACTCCTTATTTAATACCTGAAAAACCGAAGCTTCTCAGAAACTGTTTCTGAAAGGCGATAAAGGCCACCATAAGCGGCAGACAGACCATTAGCGTTCCTGCGCCAATGGTTCCCCACTGTCCGCCCGATTCCGCGCCCATCGCAAAGGAGACGAGGCCGACGGTCAGCACCTGCTTGTCAGGGTCGTTAAGCATCATGAGAGGCCATAAATA
Organism: Citrobacter sp. T1.2D-1; assembly: GCF_950098555.1. Lineage (NCBI taxonomy): Bacteria > Pseudomonadati > Pseudomonadota > Gammaproteobacteria > Enterobacterales > Enterobacteriaceae > Citrobacter > Citrobacter sp. T1.2D-1. Next base: position 224,455 of record NZ_CATNHH010000002.1, on the reverse strand, counting down.
CTCGTTCCAGTGATAGGTAATGCTGACGGTGGCGAACGCCAGCACTGACGGCCATGACATCGGCAGCAGGACGCGGTAAAGCACCTGCCACCACCGGCAACCTTCCATCAACGCCGCTTCCTCCAGCTCTTTTGGAATGGCAAGGAACGCCTGGCGCATCAGGAACACGCCGAATGCCGATGTGAAATAGGGCATCATCACGCCGGTCAGCGTGTTAAGAAGACCGAAGGTTTTCAACGTCATCATGTTCGGCACCATCATCACGACGGGCATGATCATCAACTGAACAAGAAACAGCAGAAAAAGCGTTTGCTTGCCGCGAAATTCGTGGCAGGCAAAAACGTATCCGGCGGTGGTGATGGTCAGTAGCTGTACGGCGAAGGTGCCAAACGCGAAGATCAGCGTGTTAGCGTACAGGCTGAACCAGTTTGCGCTGGCCCAGGCATCGCGAAAGTTATCAAGCGTTAACGGGAAGCGCGGCAGTACGGAGGCCATTCCTTCCCCAAAGGTCGTGGCGCTAAACGCCGAGGACAGCATCCACAGGAAAGGGCTCACCCACAGCAGCGCCAGGCAGGTCATCAGCGCACCCAGCGTGACTTTCCTGGACTGACGCAGGCGTAGCCACAGCGGTCGCGTGGCGCGTTGCGTTCTGGGAATGGCAGGGGAGATCTCAACGCTCATGATGCGCTCCTCGCTCCAGTAGCTTCAGGTTAAAAAAGGAGAAGACAAACAGTCCTGCCAGCGTCAGAAACGTGGCGGCGGAGGCTTTGCCCAGATCGTGGGTATCCCAGGCGAGATTCTGGATGTAATAAAGCAGTACGCTGGTGGCGTTATCCGGCCCGCCGCGGGTCATGACGGCGACATGGTCTATCTGCGTAATGGCATAAATCAGCGCCGTTGTGATCACGAAGCTCAGCGTCGGTCGTAGCAGAGGTAGCGTCACCTTAAAAAATATCTGTGTCGGGGTGGCGCCTTCCATCATCGCGGCTTCGCGTGCCGACTGCGGAATGCTCTGTAACCCCGCCAGAAAGAACAACATGTAATAGCCGGCGAATTTCCATACACCAATCAGCGTCAGGGCATACAGCGCGCTGTTGCTGCGACCCAGCCAGTTGTTATTCATGGGGCCGAACAGCTTCGCCAGGTAGTAGTCGAACATTCCCATTCCCGGCATAAAGATGAACAGCCAAATCGCCGCCGCGCTGACCATGGGAATAATCATCGGGAAGAAAAAAGCGGTGCGTAGCCAGCGATTGACGCGGTGGTTTTCCCATAACGCAACGGCCAGCAGCAAAGCCAGTGCCACTCCGGGGATAACCGTCAGGGCGATGTAAATCAGGTTGTTCACCAGCGACTGCCAGAAGACGCTGTCTTCAAACAGACGGATGAAATTCCCTGCGCCGACGTAGGGGGCCTCGTCGGTTGCCATGCGTGTATCAAACAGGCTGTCATACACTGAACGAATCAGCGGGAACCAGGTAAACAGCAGTAAAAAAAGCAGTGAAGGCGACAGGATAAGCCAGGGAAGCCAGTTCTTTTTCATCATCATCTGCGGGCTCGTCGAAATGTTTCTGAAGCCAGACAGTGTGAAAGGGGATTACTGCAAAAGAATGGCCGAAAGATGATGGTTTTGTGACCTGCGAGCCGTATCTTGTTTATAAAAATTCACGCTAAATTTCACTTTAAGATTTTACGCAAGACGGATTAATAAATATGTCATACCGCGTTGTTACTTAATAACCTTCTAATTAACATGGTTATTAAGGATAATTCGTTAATGCTTATGACAACAAGGATCACCGCACTCTCGGTTGCGATTGCGTTATCTCTGGGAAGCGCACATGCAACAGAAAACAGAATCACTGAAGCCACAGAATTGCTCACGGGTTTTAGTCAACTGAATAATACTCCCGCTGGTCAAACGGTTCTTCGAGAAAACCTCGAGACATCAATAGCCATTAATAATCGCGCTACCGACGCTGAACGTGCCCGAGCGGTATCGGATAACACCATTGCCGCACTGGTCGGTTCCATGACAAACGGCATGTTGATTGCCGATGCGTTGGGCACAAGAATGAGCGCTATTTTCAATGCGCATAACAGTCTGAATGCACAAACGTACAGTGCCACGGTTTTCTCTGAGCATTTTGGCGAATTGCTGTCGCAGGTTAACGCGTTGATTCAGGCGGATTCCAGCTTTGCCAAAAACTTTTATGCCAACGGCAGCGCAAACGGCAATCCGTTGATGCCGGCGACGGGAATTCAGTTGCCTGATGGCGGTGTCTATAACGTTTATGACCTGGCCTATCAACCGTCGGAAGAGGACCGTAATACGGTCGGTAATTCCCGCCCCGTGCAGGTTGCGCTTGACCGAATCGAAACCTTCAGCGCACCCGATTACTTTGGCGTTGATACGGATACCGCCGTGGCGATAATTCCGACGCTGAAAGGCAATGCGGCATTTCCCAGCGGTCATTCTGCGTTCGGTTTTGCCAGCACCTTGTTGATGGCTGAGATGGTGCCAGAACGGTTTCAGGAGTTTATCCTGCGCGGGTCTGAGTACGGTAACAGTCGTATTATCCTTGGCGCGCACTATGCGCTGGACGTGATTGGCGCTCGTATTATGACCACTTATGCAGTTGCGCAAATCCTCAACAATAATCCTGATTATCTGCAGCAGAGCATTCAGTCTATGCTGGGCGCGCCAGTGACGACCTCCGGCGATTTTCAGTCTCTGATGCAACGCGCCAGCACGGATTTACGCAATCTGCTGGAACAGGGATGTGGCAACAGCATTGCAGAATGTGTTGCCGCAGAGAGAGCGTCTCAGTTACAGGAAAAAAGGCAGAATAAAGCCGACTATCTGTTTCGCATGACCTATGGTTTGACACCGACGGGGGCGACAGATCTCGCTCCCGTTGTGCCTGAAGGGGCCGAGGTCCTGATTGCCTCCCGCTTCCCTTATCTGAGCGCTGAGCAGCGCAGAGATGTCCTCGCCACAACGGAGATTGAGTCGGGACATGCGCTGGATAATGGCTCCGGCTGGGCGCGTCTCAACCTCTTTGCCGCTGCGGATGGTTATGGTGCGTTTAACGGGGATGTTTCCGTGACAATGGATGCCGCGCAGGGGGGCGTAAGCGCCTACGATTCCTGGGGTAATGATATCAGTGGCCAGGGGACATTCGTGAAGAAGGGAACCGGCACCCTCGAGTTGACGGGAAACAACAGTTTCTCCGGCACCACAACGGTTGCCGGAGGACAACTGATCGTAAATGGCGATCATCGTCATTCATCGGTGACGGTAGAAACGGGCGCCTTACTGAGCGGTTCTGGTAAAACCGGGGCTCTCACTGTGAAATCCGGTGGCGCCATTGCGCCTGGCAATTCTGTCGGAACATTAGACGTTGCGGGCGATTTGAACTTCCAGCGTGATGCACAGTATGCAGTGGAAATTGCCGCGGACGGGCGCAGTGACCTGATACAAAGCGCAGGCATCGCCACCCTTGATGGCGGTGACGTCACGGTTTCACCGGAAGGGCGAGGAAACCTGCTCACCCAGCGCGAAGTGCATAGTCTCCAGGGAAAACAGTTCACCATTCTGACGGCTGAACAAGGCGTCCATGGGCAATTTAACCGCGTACAGCCTGGATGGTTATTCCTTGGCACCACGCTCAATTATCAACCTGACCGGGTACTTCTGAATGTGGGGCGCAACGGTACGGCATTCGCCGATATTGCCCTGACGGACAATCAGCGAGCTGTCGCGACGGCGGCGGACAGACTGTCTGCTGGCAATCCGGTGTATGAAAGTATTTTGCTTAGTACGTCTAAAGACGAAGCCAGACAGGCTTATCGTCAACTGGCGGGGCAAATCCATGCGGATGTGGCGTCCGCACTGCTTAATGACAGCCGCTATCTCCGCGAGTCAATGAACGAACGTTTACGTCAGCGTGAGGGCATCAGTCGCTCAACGGATATCCAGGCGAACGAGGGCGGGGCGTGGGTACAGCTGTTGGGCGGATGGGGACGCGCTTCCGGTGACGACAACGCAACGGGCTGGCAATCCTCGACCCGGGGCGTGTTACTGGGCGTCGATTCTGCTCTGGTGAATGATATTCAGCTTGGCGGCGTAGTCGGTTATACCCGTACTACGGTTGATGGCGGGGATCATGCCAGCGGGACGAGCGATAACACGCACCTGGGAATTTATGCGAGCAAACAGGAAGGCGATCTGTCCTTGCGACTCGGCGGTGGCTACACGTGGCACAGTATCGACACAGAGCGTGGTGTCAGTTATGGCGCGCAGTCGGATTACCTGCGTGCCGGGTATCATGCCCGTACCGCACAGCTGTTTGCCGAGACGGGATACCGTATCAGGACGGAAGTCGTGAACCTCGAGCCCTTTGCGAATCTGGCGTATACCCATTTTCAGCGCGACAGCCTTCGTGAGAAAGGGGGCGCAGCCGCGCTTCAGGGTGAAAAACAAAGCACGAATGCCACCATTTCAACGTTAGGGTTGCGTACAGATGTACAAATTGACGCAGTTAAGTTACAGGGAGAACTGGGCTGGCAGCATCAGTATGGCGAACGTAATCGCGATGCCGGACTGATGTTTAGTGACCATAATGCCGCATTTGTGGTTAACAGTGTTCCGGTATCGCGCGACGGCGCGATTGTAAAAGCCGGTGCAGAGGTCAGTCTTGGCAAACAGGCAACGCTGGCGTTGAGTTATGGTGGTCTGCTTTCTGATAATCATCAGGATCACCGCGTTAATGCCAACCTTTCCTGGCAATTTTAACGGTTTCTGTGACGTTATTTCCTCCCCCCTTTCGAGGGAGGAGGAAAACGCGCATTTAACACGGCCCCTCATTTCGCCCTTCAAACCAGACGGATTCTGGTGCAGATATATCCCAATGATTTTTCATGCTTTCAGGTCACTCACGCTGCGCGATTCGGTACGCCTATGGTAGTTTTGATAATCCTGCATCCTGTTGAAGAGACTCAAGCATGCTGAATGGGCTGAACCACATCACCCTCGCCGTCAGTGATGTTTCAAGAAGTTTTGCTTTTTATGTCAACACACTTGGGTTTACGCCTAAGGCCAAATGGGCCCACGGCGCTTACCTGAGTCTGGGCAATTTGTGGCTGTGTCTTTCGGCGGATACCGTTGCCAGTAAGGATGATTACACCCACTACGCATTCAGTATTCAAGACGACGATTTCGATGTGTTTGTGGATAATCTCAGAGCGTTGGGCGTCACCGAATGGAAAATCAATAAGAGTGAAGGGCGGTCTTTCTACTTTTTGGATCCCGATGGGCACAAGCTGGAAATCCATGACGGCGATTTAACCAGCCGCCTTAACGCGTGTATGCAACATCCTTATGAAGGAATGGTGTTTTTCTCATCCCCGTAAAATGAGTGAAAAAGAGGAGCCAGTGAACCGACAACGCGATCCACTGGCGAAGGCACAATTATATAATCATGCTGGCGAGCAGAATAAATATCAGCCCACAGATGGATAACAGCGTCGACATCAGCGTCCAGGACAACAGTGTCTCTTTGGTGGTCAGGCCGAAGAAGTCTTTAATCATCCAGAAACTGGCGTCGTTAACGTGGGAGCAGATACAGGATCCTGCCCCGGTCGCCAGCGTAATCAATGCCAGGTTAGTATTAGGATGTACTGCCAGCAGTGGGATGACCAGACCGGCGGTAGAGATCGCCGCCACGGTGGCGGAACCCAGACAAATACGCAGGAACGCGGCAACGCCCCAGGCCATCAGGATGGGATTAATATCCATGCCTGAGACCAGGGTGGAAATGTACTGACCCACGCCAGAATCGATGAGCACCTGCTTGAATGCGCCGCCACCGCCGATAATCAGCAGCAGTCCGGCAATACCCGCAATGGCTTTCCCGCAGGAATCCATCAGTTCAGGGATCGTCTTTCCGCGGCCCAGACCCATGGTATAAATCGCGAACAGCAGTGAAATCAGCATCGCAATCGTCGAGTTACCCAGGAACAGCAGTATGTTGTAGAACAAGCCTGAATCCGCGGCGCTTTTGGCATGGGTCATCTGGATGATGGTGACGACCGCCATCAGGATAACCGGCAGCATCGCGGTGAGAAAACTGATCCCAAAGCCAGGCATTTCGCTTTCGCTGAACCGACGGGTCGCGCCAAGGGAGGCAATATTGCCCTCTTTTTTAAATGCGTCCGGAATAATGCGCTGACAGAATTTATTCAATACCGGACCGCAAAGAATAAAGGTCGGGATGCCGACAATGATACCGTATATCAGAACCAGCCCTACATCGGCGCCATATTCACGGGCGATAACGGTCGGGCCGGGGTGCGGCGGTAAAAAACCGTGTGCAACCAGTAAACCGGAAAGCATGGGCACGCACATAAACATCGGCGATATTTTCGCTTCACGGGCAATAGCGAATAAAATAGGGACCAGAAGAATTAAGCCGACTTCGAAAAAAAGTGCAATGCCGACAATAAAGGCTGAGCAAACTACCGCCCAGTCAAGTTTATTTTTGCCGAAATAATTCAGCATGGTCAGCGCTATTCGCTGCGCCCCCCCCGCGTCGGCCAGCAAACGACCCAGCATGACGCCGAAGCCAAATATTAAACCGATATGGCCCAGCGTGCCGCCAAGTCCGGATTCGACCGAGGTGACAACTTTATTCAAATCCATACCACTGGCGATGGCGACAGCAATCGAGACAATAATTAGTGAAACAAACGTATTGAGCTTAATTTTTATGGTTAAAAGCAGGAGTAAAGCAATCCCTGCCACAACGATAATTAGTGGCATAACGTCCTCTCATCATAGGGTAACGACCCGTCATTATCCGGCTGCGCACAGGATGAATAATGCGTAACCGGATAATTCAGGTGTCTGGATGTTTTTATTTTTGCTTTCAGTTCTTATTCATATAATCGCGCAAGGCCGCGCCGATTTTATTTACATCATAAATACAACCCGTCCATGTCCCGCCGCTTACCGCCTGGAGCATCGCCCAGAGTCGGGTGTCATCGGGCAGTTCAGGATCAGGAAGTAAATCCTGATGACTGGGTCGGGCGTTTAATATTGCGGTGGCCTCCTCCCGTGAGGGTAATGTTTCATCGTTACGGGTTCCGAGGAAATTGACTTCGCCCTGAAGCTCGCGACAATCAATTTTAATTTCAATAATATCCCCGGTGCGTAATTTACCGATTGGCCCCCCGGCCAGTGCTTCTGGCCCTGCGTGGCCGATGCACGCCCCCGTGGAAACGCCCGAGAAACGCGCATCGGTGATCAGTGAAACATGCTTGCCGTAGGACAGATGTTTCAGGGCGCTGGTGACCTGGTAGGTTTCCTCCATCCCGGTGCCGGAAGGGCCAACGCCGATGATGACCAGAATATCGCCCGCTTTAATCTTGTCGTGCTTGATATCGTAAATCGCGCTTTTCTCGGACAGATAAACCTTCGCCACGCCTTTATGGTAATAGATGCCCCGATCGTCAATCACCGAGGGGTCGATGGCGGTGGATTTGATAACCGACCCTTCCGGGGCAATATTGCCCACCGGGAAAGTGATCGTTGAGGTCAGGCCGCGCTCCCGTGCCCGCTGTGGCGACATGATCACCTCGTCGGCGTCGATCTGCTCCTGTTCGCGCAGAAGCTGTTTGAACCGTTGCCGCCGTTCGGAGTGTTCCCACCAGTCCAGGTTCTCTTTCAGCGTGCTGCCGGTGACGGTCATCACGTCTTCATGCAGCAATCCCAGACTGCGAAGATGCAGCATCACTTCCGGCACACCTCCCGCCATGAAGGCATTCACCGTCGGGTGATAAACCGGACCATTGGGGAGTACGCTCACCAGTCGGGGCACCCGCTTGTTGATGCGGATCCAGTCGTCAACGGTTGGAATATGGCAGCCGGCCTGATGGGCAATCGCCGGAATATGCAGCAACAGGTTTGTTGAACCACCGAACGCCGCATGGACCGTCATCGCATTCTCAATCGCTTTATCGGTGAGTATTTCCCGGGTGGTGATGCCTTGTTTACATAAGTTCAACGCCGCCTTCGCGGAGGCTCTGGCTATCTCCTGCCACACCGGTTCGCCGGAAGGGGCCAGTGCTGAGTGAGGGATGGCCAGTCCTAATCCTTCGGCTACGACCTGCGATGTCCCGGCGGTGCCCAGAAATTGACAGCCGCCGCCGGAGGAGGCGCAGGCTTTACAACCCGCACGGCGGGCATCCTGTAGCGATAACTCGCCATTGGCGAAGCGGGCGCCGATGGTCTGCACCTTGCCGTTATCCTCCCCATCCCTTGCGGGTAGCGTTGCGCCACCGGGCACCAGCACCGTCGCTTTGTCATGCTGCGCGGCAAGCGCCATCATGGTGGCCGGAAGTCCCTTGTCGCAGCTCGCCACGCCAATGACGGCTTTTGCATCGGGCAGAGAGCGGATAAGACGACGCATCACCATGGCGGCGTCATTACGGTACGGTAGCGAGTCAAACATACCCGTCGTACCCTGAGTACGTCCGTCGCACGGATCGGAAACATACACGGCATAGGGCAGGGCACGGTTCGCTTTGATGACCTCCGCGGCCGCTTTCATCTGGATATCCAGCTCGTAGTGACCCTGGTGCAGCGCCAGCGCGATGGGCTTACCGTCTGCCCCGCGTAACCCTCCCAGCGTGCTGAGCAGTAGAATGCCGTCCCGATCCAGTTCGTCTGGGGACCAGCCCATTCCGGCATTCATGGTCATCCCGAACAGATCCCCGCTCGGGCGGTTGATGAGCATTTCCGCCGTAAGCGGCAGTTCTCCGTCAGGGCCATCGGCGTGGGTTCTGACGGTGTAGATATCGCGACTTTCGTCAGCAAAAATATGGCGAACAGACATGATCTTCTCCTCAGTCCGATAAAATGCCCTGCGCGGCCAGCAGTGCGTGGACTTTTTCTTTGGCTTCTTCTGAGACGTCAAGGATCGGCGGCAGGCAATATGTCTCCACCGGCAACCCCACGCACTGCATGCTGTATTTGATCAGTGAGACAAACGGCGTTTCAAGGCCGTAAATCGCGGGCAGTTGCAGGAGCTTTTTATTCAGGGTGGCGGCAGTTGCCAGATCGCCCTCGCGCCAGGCGCGATAGATACCGACAGAGAGTTCCGGAGCAAAATTAGCGCTGGCGGATATCGCGCCATCGCCGCCCAGCAGCAGGGTATTCAGTAAATGGTCGTCGAAGCCGCAGAATACCGAAAATGACGGACGTACAGACTTAACGGTGTTGATCATCGTGCGCAGATGGCCGACGCTGTCGATGGTGTCTTTGATGCCGACGATATTCTCATTTTGCAGTGCCAGACGTTTCACGGTCTCCGGGGTTAAGTCCTGACCGGTTAGATCCGGAAAGTTGTACAGGATCACCGGCAGTGTGACGCTGCGGGCGATCTGCTGGTAGTAGTCGTCAAGATTCCGTGCCGCAACTTTCCAGTAGTAGGGGTTGATAGCGACGACGCCGTCAGCGCCGCAGGCTTGTGCATGTCGCGCCAGTTTGACCGCTTCGTCAGTGGAAGGCGAACCGACGCCAATCAATACCGGGACCCGTCCGCCGACAACGGCGACGGCTTCTTCGGTGAACGCCATTCGCTGGGCGGTATTCATCTGGCTAAATTCCCCACCCGTACCAAGGTAAAACAGCCCGTCGACACCCTTATTAATCAGGAAGTCAGCAACCTGACGCATTGCCGTTTTATCAATGGTTCCGTCACGATGAAACGTGCTGGATACCGGTGGAATAATACCGCTGAATTTTGTCATTACCTCAGTTTCCTTTTCGTAAATATTCATTTTCGTTTCTGTATCCCAGCCCATATGATATTTGCCCGGCGCATTTGCGCAGCAGCTCCAGATAACCGTCGATCTTATTTCCTGAATAAACCACCGGATCGCCCGAAAGCGAGATCGCATAGTTAACCCGGTTATACATATTGAATACCGGCATACTTAAACATACCGCACCATAGGTTGATTCTTCATTGTCTATGGCCCATCCCCGAAGCCGCGTTTTTTGCAACTCTTCCAGAAATAACTTTTTATCGGTAAACGTATTGCGCGTGTGTGGCGTCAACGTGAGCGCATCTAAAAAATAATCCAGCTCTTCCCGCGTTTTCCAGGCTAATAACGCCTTACCCAGCGCAGTGATATGCAATTCAAGTTTTTTACCAATCCAGCTTTTGCTTGTTGGCACCGAGTTCGGGCTCTCAACCTTGTCGAGATAGAGAGCTGAATAGCTCTCCATTGCCCCCAGATGGCAGACCAGGCCGCTTTTCAGCGACAGCTCCTGCATTGGCCGCTTTGTCACCTCAAAGATATTTTGGCGGTGCAGCGCCTGGCAACCCAGTTCGTAGTTTTTTATTCCCAGCGAATAATGGCCATTTTTGTTTTTAATTAAGAAGCCGCACTCCACCATCACATTCAATAAATTAAGCAGGCTGCTTTTGGGATACTGAAATTCTTTTAATAATTCCATATAACTCGCCACGCCTACCCATGCGATGTGGGTTAATATTTTTTCGGCACGAACTAATGAATTACACCCTTTGCGAACCATCATGGAACCCTCTTGCTGGTAGAATAAATAGTATCGGCATTGCTGAAATGAAAATATACCTTGTTCAACATGCTGAACCGTAATGGGGTGATTAAATGTGATCTTGTACTCAGTTTGAATAGCAGAATTCTCGTGCTGACATTCGGTCAAATGTGAATGCATTGGAAATGATAAGACGCCATACCGTCGTGGTATGGTAGAGTGTGAGGTGCTCAAAGAACGATTCGAGGTTCGCACGATGCAACAAATTGATTTTTACATGATTGATGCCTTTAGTACGGAGACTTTTGGGGGCAATGCCGCAGCAGTATGTCCGCTAGCCGAATGGTTGCCTGATGAAACATTATTGAAAATGGCTAAACAGCATAACCAGTCAGAGACGGCTTATTTTGTCCCCAATGAAAACGGCTTTATGCTGCGCTGGTTTACCACTCAGGGAGAAATAAATCTGTGTGGACATGCCACACTTGCGGCAGCTCACGTCATCTTTGAACATCTGGATTATCCGGGTGAGATTCTCCATTTTGATACCCGGTTTGTGGGGCCGTTAACCGTTGAGCGCAGCGGTGAATGGTTGACGCTGGATTTCCCTGCCTGGGAAACCCAGCCCGTCACGCCGCCGTCCTTACTGCTGGATGCGTTGGGTATCACGGAATATAAAGAAGTGCGCGTGGCGCGCGACTACATGGTTGTCCTGGATACTCCACAGCAGATCAATGCGCTACGTCCGGACATCAATGCCATGCTTCCCCTGGGAAAAATGGTTTGCGTCACCGCGCCAGGGGAAGGGAAATACGATTTTGTCAGCCGTTTCTTCTGCCCAGGAGAAGCCGTAGCGGAAGACCCCGTCACTGGTTCAGCACACAGTATGCTCATTCCTTACTGGGCCGAAAGACTAAATAAAGCAGAGATGCTGGCGCATCAGGGCGCTGAACGCGGCGGGGATTTACTCTGCCAGAGCGTGGGAGAGCGTGTTTATATCGGCGGACAGGCAACAACGTATCTGCTGGGTAAAGTGCTGCTACGCTAAGCTCATCCAGGATGCGGCGGTTGCCTGCCAACTGCGGTTTCGGTCACCGCAGATGGCAGGGAGAGGTTTGCCAACGTGAGCCCGGCAAACGCGGTCATCACTATCTGTGGGCGGGCTCATCCTGACCGCTACTGGCTCGCCAGCACCTGTTGCAGCGCCTTTTCAGCTCGCGTAGCCGCATCGTTTTCGCCATGTTCACGCAGAACCTGTGCCAACTGGCGCAGTTGCGCTGCCGTCAGACCGACCCACATGCTGGCGCGGGTATGCGATAGCAGTTGAGATTCAACGCCCGGCGTGGCGGCTAATGCGCCAACCGTTGCCAGCTCGCGGCTTTGCCAGTCGAGATTATCGCGGGCGAAAATATCGCCGAACAGATGCGTTTGCAGGAACTGGTTAATGACCGGGGTAAAATCAAACAGCGGGCCCTGGACGGGAGCGCCTGAGATTCTCGTCTGGTTTGCGGTACCGACACGGCGAAGCTCATCCCCGACAGGAATAGTGGCAACCGGTTCTTTACCTTCGATATCTTCAATGCCACGTTGTTTACGTGCTTCGACGACCTTCATCAGTTCGCTAAGTGCATTCAGACTACGGGGGAAGCCCGTGTAGGCATAAAGCTGGACGAGAATCTCTTTGGTTTCGTTTATCGTGAGCCCGGCATCAAGCCCCTGATTAAGAGCCGCATTCAGCTTATCCATCTGGCTGCTGGCCATCGATGCGGCAATCAACGGGATGGCCTGTTGGCGGGCTGACAGCATATCTGAAATCGTTTGTTCGTGGTTCATTTCTGAGGATCCTTTATTGACGGGCGCAGCATGTGCCGCCAGACCAAAACCAAAGGTCAGCAGTACCGCTGCCGTTAATGCCTTAATGGGCGTGGTATTGTTCATCTGTCACTTTCTCCATCCAGTTAACGCTTTTACCATCCACAATCCCGGTTATCGCCAGGTGCGTCATCGCGCTGCCAGGGGCCGCGCCGTGCCAGTGTTTGACGCCCGCCGGACAAGAGACAACGTCGCCCGCGCGGATGACCTGCACCGGCTGGCCTTCCTGCTGAGTGAGTCCAACACCCGAGGTCACAATCAGCCTCTGGCCTGCCGGATGCGTATGCCAGGCGGAACGGGCACCAGGTTCAAAGGTGACATAAGCCCCGGAAACAGGGATGTCGTTATCCGGTTTGAAGAGAGGATCAACCCGGACGCGGCCGGTAAAGTTCTCGGCGGGCCCGTACACCGCGTCCTGACTTCCGGCGGGGGCGATATGGACAGCGGGATTTTGCTCCGCAGCCCCGGATGAAAATGTGAAGAGTGGCAGTAACAGCCCGAGGTAACGTAACTGTCTGATCATGCAAAGTCCTTATCTACGATGATGGTGAGGGTCTGCAATGATTCTAATCAGGGTGACATGTCATAAGGCTGACGCCATCCTGACAATTCTGTCAGGTAACCCTACTGTGAAGACACCGCTTTGCATTTTCTAAAAATAAGATACCAAAGCGAAAAGCGTGTCATTAATGCAAATAAAACAATAATGGTCAGGTAGCGGAGATAAAAAAGAAGGGCAGATTCATCGTAATCGAAAAAGGAGAAATCGACCTTCATCAGCAAATAATCGAGATAGTCCTGGTTCAGTAAACAGTACAATCCCAGCAATGCGATGAGCGAAAAAACGCCCGGCATAATGACATTTGCAACGTGTGAGTTGCCGGAGATGTTCAGGACTCGGCAGAAAAACGTTGCCAGCATTTTCCAGTGCAACCCGATATGCAGCGCCAGAATGAGCATTCCCCAGTGGACCGACGTCATGTGTACTTTTCTGACCCCGTTCGCCGGGTTGTGGAGCGGCAGGTCCAGAAAAATATGTCGGGACAGCATCATGCCAGAGACAATAGCGGTCAGGATGACAACGAACGTCACTGCATTAATGACCCTGTTAACTACCTGCATCGCTGACGGAATATTCGGCGACAGCGACCATAGTCGATGCCGGTTAAGGTATAAATGCAACATGATGAGCAGCGTAAAAATAATACCCGCCCATTCATGCACGATTTCACCGTAAAGGTGAAACCCCATCAGTACCAGCAGAAGTAACGTCATCAGCGCATCCTGCATGACCTGGAAAATATAAATATTCTTCATGTCGATGGGTTAACGCGGTGGCTGGACTTGTTTTACCCATTGCTCAACCTGCGCGGGTACGTCCGGACCTGAAATATCGTTGCGCGAGATCGAGAGCGCACGAGTGATTAATCTGGCCTGCGGCTGTATGCGGGCTATTTGTCGCAGGGAATCGGCTAACCGGCTGCCGCCATGGGTGGTGAAGGGAATGACCGTTTTACCGCCAAAGTCATTTTGCTCAAAGAGGCTATATATCACCATTGGCATGGTATACCACCAGATGGGATAGCCAACGTAAATGGTGTCGTAATCGCTAAGATCGGGCAACGGCGTTTTGAGTGATGGCCTGGCGTTAGTTTGCTGCTCCTTTTCGGCAACGCGTAACAGTGCATCATGCTGGCGAGGGTAGGGGGTGGCGGTTTCAATGCGAAACAGGTCGCCGTGGGTCTGCTTCTGAATCAGCTGTGCAACAAACTGCGTACTGCCGGTCTCCGGCGTATTTTTTTGTAATACGCTGGCCCCGGAAAAACCGTCCACGGCATCGGGCTTCATTTCCTCGGGCTGGGAAAACCAGATAATCAGCGTGCGGGACGGTGTGGATGAATTCTCTGCGGCAAACGCGGGCTGTCCCAGAAGCCCCATGACCATCATCGCCAGAAACCCGCTAAACACCTTTTTTATTCTCACTGTTTCCTTCCTTCAATCAGCCGTGGTGAGTCTTAACAATGATTTTGGCGCAGGTAGCCTGACATCAGACTGACGGCTCCCTGACAATTTTGTCAGCAGGCTTAGCGCGTTGGCGTCCCGATTTTGTCTCTGAAATTAGGCTTTCTGGACGGATAGCATCAGGTTGCTTAGCAAACGTCAGTCCAAAGGTATTGATACCGTTCTCGCTACGGGCAAAGACATCTCCCCGGTGCATAATGGCGACGGCGCGTACGATCGACAGGCCCAGCCCATGATGGGTATCACTCCTGGCCCGGGAGGTATCAACGCGATAGAACCGCTCGAAAAGCCGGTGTAGGTGCTCTGGTGCTATTGGATTGCCCGGGTTTGAAACTTCAACACAGGCCTGATGACCTTTTTCGCTTAAGCGCACCGTAACCGTGCTATTAGACGGCGAATGTCTTGCGCTGTTTTCCAGTAAATTAGCCAGTGAGCGGTGGAACAGTCGTCGGTCGATGCGCGCGATGACGTCGCCCTCCACATCCAGAGAGAGCTGTTTTTCAGCAAAAGAAGGTTCAACATACTCCGCCGTTTTCAGGGTTTCTTCCCGCAGGGATACCTTTGTCAACTGGGACGCATGTTCGCCCGCGTGGGCATGGGACAAAAACAGCATGTCGTTAACGATCGACGTCATGCGTTCAAGCTCTTCCAGATTAGAACCCAGTAGCTCTTCCAGTTCATCCTGCGAGCGTCGGCGCGAGAGGCCCAGTTGCGTCTGGCCTATCAGGTTGGTCAGCGGTGTACGAAGCTCATGCGCAACATCGGCGTTAAAGCTTTCGAGCTGTCGCCAGGCGATTTCCTGACGCGCTAACACACCGTTGAAAGATGAGGCTAGCTGCTGTAGTTCTTCGGGCAACGCGCGGGTATTCAGACGCTGTCCATGGTCTCCTGGTGCGAGATGCTGGGCCTCTTTACTGAGTGCTCCAACGGGACGAAGACCGATCCTTGATACGATATATCCCAGCAAAGCGACAATCACGACGCCCAGTGCGGCTATGACTAGTAGCGTCCGGGTAAAGGCATTCAGTGTGCCCATGTACGGCGTGGAGTCGATGGCAACAATATAGCGCAGCTCGGGCCTTTCACCGTTGGCAGGGATAGTTTTCACTAACAGAAACAGTGAGCATGCGCCGTCCGATGCGCCGGGCACTTTATTAAAGCCTTCCTGTAAAGAAGACCACTGAACACCCACCGGCGGCGTTCCCCCCATGCTAAAGCGTGGGTTATCGCTCACTATCCAGTAGCGAACGCGCTCACCTTCAGAATTGGTTAACACGGTGAATTTATTGGCCAGCGTCGACCAGTCGTCAGCCGAGGTTCGTGCGGTGATCCATGGACTCATTAATGATTCCCGAAATAACAGCTCGTTGTGCATCTGCTTTTGCAAAGAGTCATGCAAGGAGCTTCTGAGCAGGATGCCGATAACGGACACAATCAGCAGCGCGGATAAGGCGAACATCAGCGCCAGGTGAACGGAGATGGAACGCTTTGGCATGCTTATCCCCTTCATTTATTCGGACCGAACTTCGAGGACATACCCCATGCCACGAACGGTATGCAGCAGTTTGACGTCGAACGGCGCATCCACTTTGGCCCGAAGTCGTTTAATGGCCACTTCAACCACGTTGGCATCGCTATCAAAGTTCATGTCCCATATCTGCTCAGCTATCATCATCTTTGACAGAATCTCCCCCTGATGCCGGGCCAAAAGGCTCAGCAGGGAAAACTCTTTCGCGGTCAGTTCCAGCCGTGTTCCACCACGAAATACGCGGCGAGCCAGCAGGTCGAGATGCAGATCGTGAATTTGCAGTTGGGTGATGTCTGCGCCATCCGTAGCGCGGCGACGTACCAGTGCCTGAATACGCGCCACCAGCTCAATCAGCGAGAAGGGCTTGGGGAGATAATCATCCGCGCCAAGGCGCAGCCCTTTGACGCGCTCGTCGACCGATCCCCGTGCTGAAAGCATCAGTACCGGCGTCTGTTTGGCTGCTCGCACACCCTCAAGTACCCGGTAGCCATCCATCCCCGGCAACATCACATCCAGTATTATCGCGTCGTAGTCGAACTCCAGCGCGTAATGAAGACCTTCAGCGCCGTCTGCAGAGACATCTACCGTAAATCCGGACTCGCTCAACGCACGGTTGAGGTAGGTTGACGTTTTTTCTTCATCTTCGACTAACAACAGGCGCATAACGGGATTTCCTCTTAACTTTTCATCGGTGCTTCAACATCGGAATAAACCTGCACGGCATCCGGCAGACGTTGCCCCTGGATAGTGATGGCGTCCAGTGAGCGGGTGAGCTCGGTCATCTCGGCGAGAGTCAGCAACACGCCGGTAGCCGCTGTGTTTTGCAGCATATGGTCTTTATTGGTGGTGCCGGGGATGGGAACAATCCAGGGTTTACGCGCCAGCAGCCATGCCAGCGCAATCTGTCCCGGTGCGGCATTTTTTCGTATTGCCCAGGATTTCAGTAGTTCAACCAGCTGTAAGTTGTGTGGCAGATTGTCAGGCGAGAAGCGCGTTTCTGTCGCGCGGAAATCACCGGCAGCGAACCGGGTATTCTCATCAATCCAGCCCGTTAAAAACTGCACGCCGAGTGGACTCCATGGCACGAACCCAATACCCAGCGCTTCACACACCGGGAGTACCTGCTTTTCAGGGCCGCGCCAGAGCATGGAGTATTCACTTTGTACGGCGGTAACGGGTAATGCCGCGTGGGCGCGCTTCAACGTGTTGATGCCCATTTCAGACAGACCCCAGTGCAGAACTTTCCCTTGATCCATTAAATCTTTCACCACACCGGCGACATCTTCGATCGGGATCTGCGGATCAACCCGGTGCTGATACAGTAAGTCGATACGATCGGTACGCAGGCGTTTAAGCATGTTTTCGACGACCTGCCTGATGTGCTCCGGTCTGCTGTTAAGGCCCGGCAGGCGCTTACCCGTCTGTTGGTCAATGTTCCAGCCAAATTTGGTGGCGATAACGATTTTGTCCCTGAACGGGGCGACGCCTTCGCCGAGAATTTTTTCGACTTCAAAGGGGCCGTAGGCTTCAGCCGCGTCGAAAAATGTCACCCCTTCATCAAATGCCCGGCGGATAACATTCATCATCTCGGGACGCCAGGGAACGGACGTATCGCATTTTCGACTCATGTTCTGCACGCCCAGACCGATGGCTGAGACTTCCAGCGTTCCGAGTTGACGTTTGCCCGGAGCAGCAGGGCGGTGGCTGGTTTGTCTGGATGAACCGACCTGAGAGGATTGGCTCGCTGCCGATACGTGGGAAATCAGCGAGGCGGCGGCAATACTCGCCCCGGCGACTAATAGCTTGCGTCGCGCTGGCATTGTTGGGTCATTCTGGCTTTTCATTGATCGCTCCTTTTCTCCGAAAATTGAACATGAATCGCATTTAAGCGAGACCATTCTGCCTCCTGATTGCCAACATAAAGCTGACGGTTACCTGACAGCGTTGTCAGAAATGCTTTCCCATCCCAGTCTGTTTCCTGACAAAAATGTTATTTTCCTGTCACGATGCTGACAGCCCTCTCCGCCTAATCTGAGCCTGCAAATTTGATTCCGCGAGCCTGAATAATCAGGCCGACACTCATCGGGAGAGACCATGAAATTCACGCTTATTAGTGCAATGCTACTCACGGCAATGGCCGGGGTGACCTCAGTTAATGCGGCTGATTACAAACAAAACCCTTTCACACTGGCCTATGACGGTGCCATCACTGAGAACGTCAAAGGTAAGGTCAATATTCATCCGGTGAAGTACTCTCTGCATGGCATCCAGATTGCTGCGAATGTCTATACGCCAGCCGACTACGATCCCGCCAAAAAATACCCTGCGGTGGTGGTTGCGCATCCTAATGGCGGTGTAAAAGAACAGGTCGCCGGGTTGTATGCCCAGCGTCTCGCCGAACAGGGCTACATCACTATCACCGCCGATGCGGCTTATCAGGGTGCCAGCGGCGGAATGCCACGCAGCGTGGATAAACCCGCTAATCGCATCGAAGATATCCACGGCATGGCTGACTACATCAGCCAGTATCCTGGTGTCGATACCGCCCGCCTCGGTCTGCTGGGTATTTGCGGCGGTGGCGGGTATTCACTCGTTGCGGCCGAAACGGACAAACGGTTCAAATCGATTGCCACCATCAGCATGTTTAATTCAGGTCTTGTGCGCCGTAACGGTTTTCAGAATTCACAACTGGATAGTATCCAGCAGCGTCTTCAGCAGGCTTCTGACGCTCGTGCTCAGGAAGCCGCCGGAGGCGAAGTGCTTTACTCCGGCGATGCCAACCTGACGGATGAACAGATTGCTAAGTTACCTTTTGCCTTGTATCGCCAGGGCTACGAGTACTACTGGAAAACCCACGCCCACCCGAACTCCACGTTTAAATACACCACCAGCAGTCTTCTGGATTTGATGAGCTTTGACGTAACGGACCATATCAATCTCATCAATAAACCACTGCTGATGATTGCCGGTACAAAAGCGGATACGCGCTATATGACGGAAGATGCGTTCGCGAAAGCGACCGGTACGAAGGACAAAGAACTCTTCCTGATCGATGGTGCTACCCACATTGAGACGTATTGGGTGCCTAAATACGTTGACCAGGCGATGCAAAAGTTAGACGTCTTCTTCGATAAGACGATTTAATTCGTACCTCATGGCCTCTCCGATCGGCCTGGCAGGCTGGTCGGTTCATACTGTCATCCGCGTTTATTTACATCGAAACTCAAGACTAACGAAGTCAGGATGAAAGATAATTACGCTCAACAAATAGCGGCTATGAATGAAATTCATAAACCAAACGATGCCGGAGCTAAAGCGGGTGAGCCAGTAACCGGAGTAGGCTATCAGATTGAATTTCTGCCGGAAAATAACCGTAAGATGCCAGCAGCCGTAGTAAATCCGACCGGGAAATACAGACTGACGCGGTGTTGACCAGAGGATGAAATCCCAGTGACTGCCTGGCAGAGACGGATGAGTCGATGATTATTTGAATATCTCTTTTGCCGCTATGCGCGACAGCAAAAGGCGTCACGCAGCCAGGTTCAACGCCTAACGTTTCCATCAACTCGGCTGGCGACGCGAAAGACAGACGAGATTCTTCAAGCTGCAACGCTAATCCGCGAAGATCTGCCTTGTGATTACCATCAAGAATGTACAGGTAGAAATGCTTACCCGAGCTATTTTTCAGTAACAGGTTTTTGAGCAACTGGGCCGGAAACGTCGCTGTGAAACGCCTGTGATCGGCAACCGTTTTCACCTCCGGGTGTGAGACATACTGATAAGGTATACCCAGCTCGTTGAGCAATGTCAGAACCGCATTTTCATCCATCTTATTTAATCCAACCAAAGTCAGCGCCGTACTACATGGCGTATGGATGCGCAGTAATGGAAGAAAATTCCTGTGTCATCATCCTGTTGACTCGCAAAGAGATACGCTGAGACTAGCAAAACGGCGATCGTCGGGTATATGAGTTCAATCAATCTTCACAGTGGTATTGACCTGTTCTATTGATCTGACACGCTTAACGCTGCGCCATCGTTCTGTATGTTAAGTAGACTGCTGCTACCTGACGGCGATACTTGCCTGGGGACATAAAACGGATAATCCCCGTGGCATCACAATGAGGAGGGAGTATGTTTTCATACGTCATGCTGGGCACTAACGATCTGCCACGCGCGATCGCTTTCTATGATCCATTAATGGAATTGCTTGGACACCCGAAGGCAGGTCGGGGTGAAGAGGGCGCATCATGGGGAACGTTCAGTGAAAACTGCACCACCGGACTGTGCGTAGGTAAACCCTTTGATGGTCACGTTGCCAGCGTCGGTAATGGTACGATGGTCGCGCTGAATGCCCGCTCGTTTGAACATATTCAGCAGCTTCACGCGCTTGCTCTCAGCCTGGGGGGAACGGATGAAGGCGCGCCGGGCCACAGACCGCATTATGGACAAGGTTTTCATAGCGCCTATGTCAGAGACCCTGACGGCAATAAGCTGGCGTTTGTCTATTACGCTAACGCGTTTTGAACGACAGCGGGGGCGATTCCGGGGTGAACACATTTTATTCACGGGAAGTGTTGACTTTACACTCTTGAACTAGTTAACTAGTACAAAATGAATAATTATACAGGTATCAGGTAATGGCATTCTCAATGATGACTCAGCACAACTGGTGGCGCACTTCCCGTTAACGGGCAGTATCGTCACGTCTGCAGTCTGCACACCGATACCCGGCCCGCCATGAGCGGGCTTTTTTTTGCCCAAATTTTGTCACACGCGGAAAGTCTCGCCGCATGAACGAAGCCAGCAGATGCTGCGCAGTTACTGAATTCACTTTACGTGCAGAGTCCAGACCAGGGAAAAGGCCCGGTTTTTCAGGCAATGCGCAGACATTAAGGAGCCATAATGAGCACAATACTCAACCCCCGCTTCGGCGAATTCGGCGGTATGTATGTCCCACAAATCCTCATGCCCGCCCTGCTTCAGCTTGAAGAAGCCTTTGTTAACGCGCAGAACGATCCGGCCTTTCAGGCCGAGTTTACCGATCTGTTGAAAAACTATGCAGGACGTCCCACCGCGCTGACCCGGTGCCGCAATCTCACCAGAGGAACCCGCACGACGTTGTATCTCAAACGGGAAGATCTGCTCCACGGCGGGGCGCACAAAACCAACCAGGTGTTGGGGCAGGCGTTGTTGGCAAAGCGCATGGGGAAAACCGAGATCATTGCTGAAACCGGGGCCGGGCAGCACGGCGTAGCGTCCGCCCTCGCCAGCGCGCTGCTAGGCCTGAAATGTCGCATTTATATGGGGGCGAAGGATATAGCGCGCCAGTCGCCGAACGTCTTTCGTATGCGCCTGATGGGGGCGGAGGTGATCCCCGTGCACAGCGGTTCTGCAACCCTGAAAGATGCATCTAACGAGGCGCTCCGCGACTGGTCCGGTAGCTATGAAACAGCGCATTTCATGTTGGGCACAGCGGCGGGGCCCCACCCATTCCCAACCATCGTTCGTGAGTTCCAGCGCATGATAGGGGAAGAAACCCGGGTACAGATTCTGGAAAAAGAAGGTCGTCTGCCGGATGCGGTGATCGCTTGTGTGGGTGGCGGTTCGAATGCAATCGGTATGTTTGCTGACTTTATTGATGAAGCTCGCGTCGGACTGGTCGGTGTGGAACCGGCTGGTCATGGCATTGAAACGGGTGAGCATGGGGCACCGTTAAAGCACGGTCGCGTGGGCATCTATTTCGGCATGAAATCGCCAATGATGCAGACCGATGAGGGGCAAATCATTGAGTCCTGTTCCATTTCTGCGGGGCTGGATTTCCCCTCCGTCGGACCACAACATGCGTACCTGAACAGCATTGGGCGTGCGGACTATGTCTCCGTTACCGATGATGAAGCGCTGGAGGCCTTTAAGATCCTGAGTCGGGAAGAGGGCATTATTCCGGCCCTTGAATCCTCTCACGCGCTGGCTCACGCCCTGAGAATGATGCGCGAAAATCCTGACAAAGAGCAACTGCTGGTGGTTAACCTCTCAGGTCGGGGAGACAAGGATATTTTTACCGTACACGATATTCTGCACGCACGAGGAGAAATTTGATGGAACGCTATAACACGCTTTTTACTGAGCTAAACGCCCGTGGAGAAGGTGCTTTTGTTCCCTTCGTGATGATCGGCGATCCGGGCCCGAAGCAGTCGCTACGAATTATCGATGCCCTGATTGCGGCAGGGGCAGACGCGCTGGAGTTGGGGATCCCATTTTCGGATCCGTTGGCCGATGGTCCGACGATTCAGAATGCCGCGTTGCGGGCCTTTGCAGCAGACGTCACACCGACCCTGTGTTTTGAGATGTTGGCCACTGTTCGCCAGCGGCACCCGACCATTCCGATGGGGCTGTTGGTGTATGCCAATCTGGTCTTCAACCGGGGTATCGACACGTTTTATGCTGAATGTGCACGTATTGGGGTTGATTCGGTGCTGGTGGCGGATGTGCCGTTCGAAGAATCAGAGCCGTTCCGTCAGGCCGCGATGCGTCATAACGTGGCACCCATTTTTATCTGTCCCCCGAACGCCGACGATAAACTTCTCCAGGAGATTGCCCTCCATGGAAGGGGCTATACCTACCTGCTTTCCCGGGCAGGGGTTACGGGTACCGAACGGCAGGCGGCAAAGCCGCTGCAACATCTGGTTGCAACGCTGGATAAGTATCAGGCCCCGCCAACCCTCCTGGGGTTTGGCATTTCCACGCCCGATCAGGTGACGGACGCGATTAAAGCCGGTGCGACCGGGGCCATTTCAGGCTCTGCCATCGTCAAAATCATCGAGAAGTATGTCGATAACGAGGGGGCGATGCTGGCTGAGCTGGGGGCATTTGTGATGAGCATGAAAGCGGCAACGCGTCAGCGGTAAGACCGTTTACGCGGCCTGCCTGTATCGGTAGGCCGCGTGTTATGCGAGCGACGATATTGACTATAGGGTGATAGTGATACTTCCAGACCGATTCCCCTTGCCGTGATATCACAGGCTTTAACGCTATTTCGTTACTGGAATGTCATCACCATTGAGTCAAAATCGATGGTCCATTTATAGTGTTTTAAAAACTGATGACTGATAAAGCCGTCCAGAATCATGCCGGATTCAGTGAAATAGAGTTCTGCCGGTAACACACCGTAAAGCCCTGTCGAATTGTTCTGATTTAACCTGCCGATCGAGATACTGTCGACGGGCAGGCGGGTTATTGCAAAACCGCCACCGCCAAGTCCTCCTTTGCCGCCATCCGGCATCATGTGCTCCCCGTCCTGCAATTTCATCCCGATGTAATTTAGTGCTTCTTTCTGCAACAAAATTGCGGCCTCTGGATCGTCAAGACCTGAATCGAGGAAAAAGGTCATGTCCTCCTTACCGTTCACCGCGCCTTTGACTATCATGAAATGCGTCCCCTCGAGGATAAAGGGAATGTTTGTGCCACCGCCTTCGGCGACTTTGCGTTGACTCTCTTTATTTCTGGGCATCAGCACCAGTCGTCGCTGCGGATAGTCCAGCGTGGTGAGGAACTGGTGAAACACGCCGGTGGATAAAATACCGTCGACATCAATTTTTTCACCCGTGGTCTCATCCGTAAAAACCCATGAGTCCGGAAACTCTGCAACATCAACAGGGACGTCATGCAATGTCACCTCTCCCAGACCCAATGTTTGCAGCCGGGAATAATGGGTTTCCGCGGTCTTTCCTCCGGCATAGGTCCCTGTGAAACTGCCCTGCGATTTGAGATTCAGTTTCTTCGCCATTGCCGTATTAAGCACAAATAAATCAGCGCCGGTATCGATAAAAACATTAACCGGTTCTCCGTTCACCCTGACGGAGACCACCGGTAGATGATTCATGGAGATAAACGGCAACAGGGCCTGGTCAGCTTTCCACTCGGGTTTGTAGGGTTGGTCTGTGCCAAATGCGTTCATTAAACTCAGAAGGGCGCTGTCATGCTGACTGAGGGAATTCAGTTGCGCATTGTCGAACAATGTTTTCGCTTTCGTATATTGGCCCGTCTGATAATAAACGTAAAGCAGTCGAATTTGACTTCTCAGATCCCTGGATACTTTCCGCAAAAGTGTTTCCGCTTGTACATAATCACCCTGCAAATAACGAATCAGCCCCTGCGTATAGGTCGCCTCATCCATGTATAGTGGATCATCGAATAAAGGTTTCAGATATTCTTCTGCTTTATCGAGGTTTCCTGTTATCAATTCATCCTGCGCAATATCCCAGCGCAAGGCATTGTTCGCGGGTTGCTCGGCAAGACGACCGGTCCTGTAAACGATAAGATCC
Source organism: Citrobacter sp. T1.2D-1 (assembly GCF_950098555.1). Classification (NCBI taxonomy): domain Bacteria; kingdom Pseudomonadati; phylum Pseudomonadota; class Gammaproteobacteria; order Enterobacterales; family Enterobacteriaceae; genus Citrobacter; species Citrobacter sp. T1.2D-1. The sequence continues at coordinate 200,121 of NZ_CATNHH010000002.1, read as the reverse complement.
CGATAATCCCCGCGATTCAGTCGCTCTTCAGCAATATTCCCCGGCGTACTCGTGGCCTGAGACATATTATCGCTTTCCCCCATAGCAAAGGGGATGAAAGAAACAGAACAGAGGGCAAGGGAAGTGGCTATTATCCGTATAAACATAATTGATGCTCCTTTCAGATAGAATTAATCATGTACTCGCGCAGGTCGTAAACCAGTGTTGTCATCAGAAACCAAAATCGGGGTAGGGCTACAGGGGGCTTGTCCAATAATAAACGCCGCCGCAAGCAGCGGTGTTTATTCAGGCTGGAAGAAATATAATATCAGGATTGAATCGGGTGATTAATCGTCGTTACCCTCCTTAACGGGGATATAACTGAACAGATCGCCGGGCTGACAATCAAGATATTTACATAATGCATCAAGGGTTGAAAATCGAAAGCCTTTAATTTTCCCTTGTTTTATTAGCGAAAGATTCTGCTCCGTAATTCCAATCGCATCCGCAAGCTCCTTTGATTTGACTTTTCTTGCGGCCAGTAACACATCCAGTTTAACAATGATTGCCATAGCAGTTACCGCCTCAGAGGAAAAGTTTATTTTCTTCGTACAGAGCACTCGCCTTTTCCAGTATTTTAGCCACTGCTATCACACACAGCGCAATAAAAAACCAGACGACATGATGGAGCTCAAACCCGATGAGTATTTCACGCTCTCCTGCGGGGTTAAGCATCGTCAACCAGTAACTGGTCGCAGGATCCGCAAGCAGGGTCATTACAGTCCAGACCCCCAGAGAAGCGCCGACTCTGCTCATATGTTGTGCCGAACGGGCGGAAAAATAGTTTCGCCGGGCATAGGCCTGAAATAGCGATCGTAGTTGATACAGGCAGTAACAAAGTGGCGCCATGACCAACAGGTTGATGACTCCGGCCCCCGCTGCCTGCCACCATGGCAACGTCTGCAGGCTGACATTGAGAGCAGAGAGTCGCTGGTCAGTGAGAGACAGCGTTATCCCGTAGAACTCATTCGAAAATGACAATATGGGAAAAAACAGAACGATCGAATTTAACAAAACGATGGTAATCAACAGCATCATGGTGAAAGTGACCATTCTTTGGCTGAGTTGTGCCAGTGCATCAGTGGACATAGAACCTCGGTGTGTCAGCTTAGCGTGATAGTGCAAACAATACACAAAATTAAAGTAAAACAATAATTTTTTATCGTTTTACTTTAATTAAAATCAAGAAAATTGAAAGTTATCGTTACAGAACAATGGGTTATCTTTCTGCCTGCCAGCGAGACCGTGGATGGACAGAAGATGAAGCCATGACCGTGGGCGGGCTCGCGTTTTCGACATCGATCACATTTCCCCGACCTGCACATATCCCTGCTGAAATTACGTGTTACCATTCATGCCGTAAATACCTTTCAACTCAACCCGAGGCTTTGATGCTGGAGAATGTAATCATCTGATAATCAGTTTCCCCGACCTTTCCAGGCCGGACTGATTATCAATGCGCTGAAATCGAATGCGGACACCGCTGTGTGTTTGCACGTTTTGCACATGATGATTAAACAGGTTTTCCAGTATGAATTTATCCCGTCAGGAACAACGTACCTTACACGTTCTCGCCAAAGGTGGACGTATTGCGCACGTTCGCGATACGTCAGGCCGCGTCACCGCCGTTGAATGTTACAGCCGCGAAGGGCTGCTGCTCGCCGACTGTACGCTCGCCGTCTTCAAAAAACTCAAAACCAAAAAGCTGATCAAATCCGTCAATGGTCAACCCTACCGCATTAATACCACCGGGCTGAACAACGTTCGCGCCCAGCCAGATAACCGCTAAGGAGAGTTCTATGACAACACGCAACTTCACCTTTCATATCACCGATGAGAGTGATGTAAGTAACATCCGGGAAGTCGAAACCCGTGCATTTGGCTACAGTAAAGAGGCCGATCTGGTGGCTGCTTTGCTGCAAGACGAAAGTGCACGTCCGACGTTATCGTTGCTGGCCAGACATGAAGGTAAAGCCGTCGGGCATATCTTGTTCACCCGGGCGACATTCAAAGGGGAAATGGAATCTCCCCTGATGCATATCCTCGCGCCTCTGGCGGTCATACCGGAATACCAGGGGAGAGGAGTGGGCGGATTATTAATACGTACCGGTTTAGAACACTTACGGTTGATGGGGTGTCAGCGCGTATTTGTTCTCGGTCATGCCACGTACTATCCGCGACATGGATTCAAACCTTGCGCAGGAGACAACGGCTATCCTGCGCCTTATCCCATCCCGGAAGAGCACAAGGCCTGCTGGATGCTGCAATCCCTCTCTGCTCAGCCACATGCTCGTACTGGCCAAATTCAGTGTGCGCAGGCCTTAATGCAACCGGAGCACTGGCATGAATAATGACCTGATTGAACGCTCTGTCATTCGTAACCCAATGAAAGGAATTAATTAATGGATATCCCACGTATTTTTACGACTAGCGAAAGTGAACACCGTATTCATAACCCGTTCACGCCGGAAAAGTACGCCACACTGGGCCGCGTGTTACGCATGAAGTCGGGGGCGCGTATTCTCGATCTCGGCAGTGGCTCAGGTGAGATGCTTTGTACCTGGGCGCGCGATCTCGGTATTAACGGTACCGGTATCGACATGAGTCCGCTCTTCACCGCGCAGGCAAAACAGCGTGCTGAAGAGCTCGGCGTCAGCGAACGCGTCCATTTTATTCATAACGACGCGGCGGGTTACGTCACGGACGAAAAATGCGACGTGGCGGCCTGTGTTGGCGCGACCTGGATAGCCGGTGGCGTCGCCGGGTGTATCGAACTGCTGGCAAAAAGCCTCAAGCCTGGCGGAATGATACTGATCGGTGAACCATACTGGCGTCAGGTTCCCGCGACGGAAGAGATTGCCCAGGCTTGTGGCGTCTCGTCCAGGACTGATTTTCTCACCCTTCCTGCGCTCGTCGGCTCTTTCGACGAACTCGGCTATGACGTGGTGGAAATGGTACTGGCAGACCAGGAGGGCTGGGATCGGTACGAAGCGGCGAAATGGCTGACAATGCGTCGTTGGTTAGAGGCTAACTCTGAGGATGATTTTGCCGACGAGGTTCGTACGGAGTTGACGATAGCGCCCAAACGCCATGTCACGTACGCCCGGGAATACTTCGGTTGGGGCGTATTTGCGTTAATGGCGCGATGATGTGAGTGATACGGCATAGCCTTTCGGCTATGCCGTTATTTACCCCAGATGAGAACTATTGCTTTTGACGAAGTGATAGTGGCTTTATAAAAATGAAAAGGCGTTCTGTTCAAATTTACCATTAAATAAAACGACGTTGAGTTAATGCATCCCATTTATTCTTTCTTCTTATTTAGAGATTATTCTCCGATCTAAGAACAATCCTAATTTGTATTTTTCTATGACACCTAAGAATGGCGATGTAATTTTTTTGTTTTTCTGATTATAGGATAAATAATCCTATTTAATTGATGGTGTTGCATGCCCTGGATATGAATTTATTGTTGTGTTTTGTTTGATTTTTGTTGCTCTGCGTGTATTTTTATTAAAATGTAAACCATTGATAATAAAGCTTAATCCTTCAAGGTTGTTAATGATATGATCTGATCTTGCGATAAAAAAAGAAATGGTGATAGCTGTTTCCTATCATGATGTATTAGATTGAACAGTTATATCTTTTGGCAGTTTTATTTAAGATAAGTGTATATTTGCAAACAGCGGTACAAGGAGGGATAACGTGGTTGTTGATGATAAACTTTCTCCACTTATCGCTCTTGCGCTGAGTGAATTAAAGAATAGGGCAGCGAGACCGTCAGACAGGAAACCATTCTGCTTTCTTCCTGCTATGTGGGTACAAACACGATGCTGTTGTGCATTGCTTTCTGAATATACAGTAGTGAGTATTTCCGAAAAGCAAGATAATTTATACCTGAAACAGCATATCAATTATTGTGATTCTATCCAGCGGATCATTGAAAAACTTAGAGATGCACAGGATAACAGTGACGAACAGAAGTGTGAGTTTTGTCAGTTTATGACAAAGATGAACCGGGCAGACAAACACACGCTCAATGCGATTGTTTGTCTGGAAACGTATGCTGACGCGTCGCAATATCTGGGGTTGAGTCAAAAGTCAATATATTCAAGATTGTACAGTATTCTTGAACGTATTGGGGTCAACGATCGGCGGCTATTTTTACGCTGGTACAAATATATGTTGATTCATTCAACAATATTTCGACCTCGTGGTCTGAATATTGTCTTTTCTGCTGCTGAAGACGAGCAGACTCTGAAATGAATGCGATCATCGCGTAAACCGAGAAGTCACAGGAAAGGGAATCCTTACGGATTCCCTTTTCGCGGGTAATGTCATTTCAGCCGTAAAGTGCGGCCTTGCCGATAGCTGAGAATAAATTCATCTTGTGAGCCACAATGGCTTTCACCCATTCTGTATACAGTTTTGGCTGCCTTCCTGTCGGATATAAACCCTATGATGTGTTAATCGCCACCGCCAGCGTATCGACCCTCTGTTCAAGGGGTTGCCCATGACCAAGGAGAATGACTCCTTCAAGGATACGTGGGGACGTTAATGATGTTAGTTAGAGCGATTCGAATGACAGAAGGAAATACCAGGAGATGAACGTATGTACACCATCATAATGAACAGCGGATAGCAGGGCAGATTCGTCCTTATACGCAGGTGTTTGTCAGAAACCGTTCTTAATCGAAAAGAAGACGATAAAAGCGTGGCAGAGTATGCGTGCGATAGTAGAATAATGTTCTCTTTGTTAATTTAGCTTGTGAAGTTATTTACAAAAAGATGGTGAATATAAATGCTACCTAAGCCAAATTAATGATTTTATCCGCTCTGCTTTTTACGATGGCGGATTGTTGGCATGTCATGTCCCCTTTTTAAGGGGGAAAGTTCCGGGTTGACGATATAATATTATCGTTACTTAATCTTGTGAACTGAGTCAAAGAATTAAATCAACTCCTGTCATGATTTCCGCTTGTCATCCCATGATGGATTAATTAATCTAAAATGTATCCATTCTTTCGGAGTATGGCATATGAGTTCACTGCCGCAGCGAACGCAGGTCATTGAAAACTGGTATCGGGAATCAGAAGATTTTTCTACGCTGGTCAATTATCGGGTATTGCGCGCCGGTCATATATTGACAGGGGCGAATTTCCATATCCAACGCCAGTCTGTCGTGGGGCATGAACTTATTTTCTGTCTCAAGGGGAAGGGCGTTATTTGTCTGGAGAATAAAAAATACGAAGTGAAAGAAGGAAGTCTGGTCTGGCTTCCAGTCAGGTTTCCGCATGAACACTTTCCGGACAGCGCCGATCCCTGGGAAATATTGTGGTTAAGAATTGACGGTTCTAAGATGGACAATATTATGAATTTTCTGAATGTTCTTCATCAACCGGTGTTTGAGTTTGAATCACCGGCTGAAATAACCGACATTTACCATCAACTATTTAGTTTGATGAAAAGCCATACTCTGGTTGCGGATGCCCATTGCGACCTGTTGTGTTCGAAATTAATTTATACGCTTCTTGAAAGTCGCAGTCATGAAAATGAAAGTTCACCGGTGATCACCCATCGCGGATTAGGTCGGCTGATTTATCAAATTCACAGTCACTATAACGATGAATGGGATATTGACAAATTTATGCTCTATTGCCAGGTGAGTAAATCACAGCTTTTTCGACTCTTTCAGGAGACGTTTAATCAAAGTCCACTGCGTTGGTTGAAAAACTACCGCTTGTCTCAGGCGCGTCGCCTGTTAGTTGAAACGGATGCCACCATAGGCAGCATCGCCAGCCAGGTGGGGTATCACGATCAACTGCATTTTTCCCGCGAGTTCCATCGGGCGGTCGGCGTTTCGCCAAGTGAATTCCGGCGACGGGAAAAACCACTGTAAGTGGCGTTCAGTCCTTATCAGGAAAGCGAACGGTTTTACCGTGATAAAACCGTTCGCCCGCGATCAGAAGAAGGTTTCCATCTGAACGCCGAATGTCCACTCGCCACCCGAGGTGAAACCTTTCTGACCAAAGGTGTCATTAGGGCTGTATTTATCCAGATCGTTATCCCAGTTCATCCACGTGGCAAAAACGCGTAATTCAGGGCGGGTAAAGAAGGGCGAAATATCGTCAGGTCGGAACGTTGGTGCAAAGGTCAGTTTGTAAAAATTCCCCTTCACCTTCTGATATTGCTGATAGCCATTAGGATCGAGATCCATATATTGCCAGGTCGCCTCATAACCTAACGCGAAGTTTTGCGTAATGTTCTGCATCAGTCGTCCGTTCAGGGTGACCCAGCGATAATCATCGCCTTTCACGTAACGATCGGCACTCTGCTGAGCAAGCAGTGAAGGGGCAAAATCCCAGCCTGGCGAAAGATTGACGATGCCGTAACTGGCTAAACGTAACGTTTTCGCATCGGACAGTAACGCCGGGTCGGTGCCTATATTCTTCACTTCCGCGCCAAGACCTTGTCCCCAGGAGAGTACGCTACGCGTTTCACCTTTTGTCAGGCCATAAAAGCTGTCGCCCTGATACCCTAACAGTGCGGTATAACCTTTGTTTGCCGCGTTGAAGACTTTATATCCGCTTAAGGTTTCACGCTCTTCATTGTCCTTTGCCTGCATCCCGCTGATGAATAATTGCACCGGGCCAAAATAGTTGTTGGCTGTCAGGACATAGTTTTGGACGTCATTGTTGACGACGTCCACATCGCCAAAACTACGGCCAATGAAGGAGAAGTTACTGCGAATGTTATCGGTCCAGCGGATGTCATAGATACCGCCCCCGGTGCCGTTGAGCGCGACGAATTTAGAGTCCAGCCAGGGAATTTCGAAGTTGTCACGATCCACACGCTTACCGGCCCATAGCGTCGTATCCTTGAAGGGACCAGTAAAACTCGGAAGCGACGCGATTTCAGCAAAGGCCTGGCTGACGTTCAGCGTGCTGGAATCCGCCGTCCAGTCGTTATAGCTTTTCTGCTGATCGGCAATCATCGTCATAAATCGGGTCGTGGCGCCGTTTTCCAGTCGTTTTTTCTTCTCCAGATACACTTCAACATACGTATCTGGTTCATTACCCAGACGGCCAATTGCCCCGCCAGTTTGTCCTGCCGGGGTCATAAATGGCCCCCCCTGGGTGTGGCGGGCATTATGGTTGGTCATCATGCCGGAACGCGCATAACCGTGCAGCTCAAAATAGTCATCTTCATCGGGCGTTATTTTTTCAATTCGCTGGGTGCGGGCTTCCAGGCTTTCCACCGATTTTTTCGCCTGCTGTGATTCTTGTTCTGTCTGTTTTAATTGACTGACCAGTTGGGCATTTTGTTTTTCGGCCAGCGCGGCCCTGCTTTCTGCTTTTTGCAGACGTAATTCCAGTTGCGACAACCGTTCTTCAATATTTAAATTTTGCGAAGAAGATGCATAAGGGATGGCAAAAAGATTCACTAAGCCGAGGCCGATACATGTCATAGAGGTGATTTTCATATTATTCTCGGATGTTTCTATCATTATTAAAATACAGGGGTTCTGCGCTTTCAAAAAAGCGCAGAGAATTAATATTATTATTTTTGTATTAATCGAGGTGGTATATTTCTTCCATTTCTACCCATAGCGTGCCTTCAGGTTCTCCTTCAAGCGGCATCTGGCAGGGCGACGTTTCCTGCCACCACTCCTGTGTTTTCAGGTGCGCGGCCATTTTCTGCTGGTCGGCTTCATAATCATCACCGGTATATTCCAGATAACTAAACAGCAGACCATTTTTGTAATAAATGGAAAAGTTGCGCAGATTACATTCTTTTATCATGGCATTGACTTCAGGCCAGGGATTCGCATGAAGTTCCTTATAATACGCCAGTTTTTCTGGCCGGACTTTCACCACGCAACCAAATCGACGAATATTGTTCATGTTAATTACCCTCCTTATTAATCACACCCGCGCGTTGAAGGATGTTTTCAATTTCTGTTTTCATTTCTGCGGTCAGTGGCGACGCAGGTGGCAATGAATGGACAGAAATATCCAGGCCAGTTAGCTGTAATGCATATTTCACCGCATTATAAAACGGCAGATCCAACCCGTAGAGAGGAGGGATCCAGGACAGCGACTGTTGCAGTTCTACGGCTCGGGAATAATCCTGCTTATGCCAGGCATCGCGGATCCCACAGGTGAGTTGTGGTGCAAAATTGGCGCTGGCGGGAATACAGCCATCTCCTCCCAGAATTAATGTGCCAAGAAGGTACTCATCGTAACCGGCAAAGACAGCAAAATCGGGGCGCACGGGTTTTACCGCGTGCAGCGTTTCCCTGATATGGGAAAGTGTATCGACCGTATCTTTCAACCCCACAATGTTCGGGCAGTCGATGGCAAGGGTTTTGATAATCTGTACCGGTATGGATTGCCCGGTCAGCGCGGGGAAATTATACAGGATTACCGGAATCGACAGCGCCTCCGCCACCCTTTTAAAGTGTTGAAGCAGGTTACTTTCACTGAGCGGGTTGTACCAGGGGTTCACGACGACCACGCCATCCGCGCCGAAGCGTTGCGCATGAAGACCGGCTTCAATGGTCTCCTGTGTGCCGCAACTGGCAATGCCAATCAGCACGGGTTTTCGACCTGCAACCAGGCGCGTGCAAAATGCGGCGACATCCAGGCGCATCTCGCGGGACATATGGGCAAACTCTCCGGCACTACCCAGGAAAAAGAGCCCGTCCACGGGGGAATTGATCAGGTGCTCAATAAGGATAGCCTGCGCCGTTTCGTTGAATTCACCCTCTGCGGTGAAGAGTGTCGGAACCGGAGGGATCACCCCGCTGAACAGCGGTTGGGTCATCTGCTGTGTCATTGTCTGTTCACTCCGTTGAAAGCCTGCTGATAGAGTGCAGCGATGTCATCCACCGTGGCCGGGCGTGGGTTTCCGCCGGTACAGACATCGTTAAAGGCGGCCAGTGCCAGTTGCGGAATGTCGTCCTGATTCATGCCAATCTCACGCAGTGATGTGGGGATCCCGACATCGTGATTGAGCTGATAGACCGCATCGACAGCAGCCTGTCGGATTTCTGCCAGCGGCAGCGTGGCGGCGTCGGGAATAGCCATTGCCAGGGCGATGTTGCGGTATTTTTCTCCGGTGCAGGGCGCATTCCATGCCATTACCTGAGGTAACAGGATGGCATTAGCGACACCGTGCGGGGTGTTGTAAAACGCGCCCAGCGGATGAGCCATGCCATGGACGAGGCCGAGACCCACATTGGAAAACCCCATCCCGGCGATGTACTGCGCAAGCGCCATTTTTTCCATCGCTTCAGCATCGCCAGCCACCGCGCGGCGCAGCGATTTGGCGATCATTTCAATGGCTTTAAGATGGAGCGCGTCCGGTAATTCCCAGGCGCCGCGCGTAATATAACCTTCGATGGCATGGGTAAGGGCATCAATGCCGGTGGCGGCTTTTAGCGAATCTGGCATCGCATCCATGAGATCCGCATCCACAAGCGCGACCTGAGGAATGTCATGTGGATCGATACAGACAAACTTCCGCTGATGCGCTTCGTCGGTAATCACATAGTTAATGGTGACTTCTGCTGCGGTCCCTGCCGTGGTAGGAAGGGCAATAATTGGCACGCAGGGACGGGTCGTTTCAGCGAACCCTTCCAGGCTGCGAACATCTGCAAACTCAGGATTATTAATGATGATCCCAATAGCCTTACAGGTATCCTGAGGCGATCCGCCACCGACCGCGATAAGGACATCAGCGCCGCTGGCGCGAAATGTTTTCACGCCTTCCTGCACCACGGTAATACCGGGATTCGGTACGACGCGGTCGAATAATGTCCAGGCAAAACCCGCCTCATCAAGTAGAGTGGTAATTTTCCCGACAATACCGCATTTGACCAGGCCGCTGTCGGTGACGATGAGTGCTCTGGTAAAACCCCGTCGGATGAGTTCATTAATTAACTGGCCGCGGCAACCTCGCCCAAACCAGGCGGTTTCATTTAATATCATGCGTTGTGTCATTATAGCGTCTCTCTTGTTGCGGACAGGCGAGGGCCTACCCACCCGTTGCCGAGTGTGGTCTCGCCTGCAAACTGTTATTTTTTATTTAACTGATTTAATCGGTAATACAAAGAATGATGAAGCAAAGACAAAAATAATGGCGGCAATAAATAATGATGAATAATCATTATTAAATGTCGCGAGCAGCCAGGCCGATAATATGGGACTAAATGACTGCGGTAATACTGTCGCAATAGTCAGGATCCCCATATCTTTACCCGCTTGTTTACCGCCGCTAGGTAATACCTGAGTCATCAACGCCATATCAATGGAGGTATAGGCTCCGTATCCCAGTCCCATAATCGCGGCATAAATATACATACCGGTCAGGGTTGGCATGACCAGAGGAATACAGAGGCCCGCCGCCATCAGAATGCTGGAGAGAAAGACGAAAATTTTACGCCGCTGCAGCTTATCGGAGATGATGCCGGATACCAGACCGGAAAAGAGCAGGGTGGACAGCGTGATGACCGAAATTGTGCCGATGGCGTAGTTGGACTCTTCAACACTTAACCCAATGAAATCCTGAAGGATATACAGTTGATAGGTCACCACGCCCTGGTAGCCCAGGTACATGGCAAAGCGACCAAAGAATGCCCAACCGAAATCGGGATACTGGCGTGGACTGACCCAGAAGTTTTTGAAAAACGTTCCCCATTTGAAAGGTTCAACCGGCATATTTCGCGTTGAAGGTTCACGGTTAATCAGCACAAACGCAACACAGCAGGCTGCGATAGCCAGGGCAAATACCAGATAGCCTAACTGCAGATTCCACGCCAGATACCCGGCCAGGATGATGCCTACGGTTCCGCCCGCTGTCGAACCCGCGCCAACGAAACCTGAGGCTATCCCTCTGTTTTCAGGTAAGAATCGGTCTGCCACGACGGTCGCGAGTGGCCCGTTCATACAGTTCAGCGAGACGGCGGCCATCAGCCAGAAAACCGCAATACCGGCGATGGTTGTCATCATCGAGATGCCGAAGATCGCCAGCCCACCGATTAACGCGCCACCGACAATGAAAGGAGAGCGACGCCCCCATGTTGAACGGCATCGGTCGGATAATGCCCCGGCAATAGGTTGCGCAAAAATAGTAAACAACAGCGCCGTGGTCATCACGATGGCAAGGTTGTTAGCCTTATTGGCCGGATCGATTTGCGCGACATGGTTCGGTAACAGAACGGAAATGACGCCACAATATAAGGCCAGCAGAACAAAGAAATTGGCGAACAGGGAGGCCAGTAATATATTTTTCTTTTTCCCGGTGACCATGATATTGCTTTCCGGAGAATCGGTTTGATGCTTGTCGGCAACCTTCCCGGATGGCAATGTGTTGGTATTATCAGACATGCTTATTTCCTCAAATTTTATTCAGTAGGGTAAAATGAAATAAACGACATCAGTGTAGATACGACGTTATTAACCTTTTTTGGCTTTTCTCAGATAGATATCCCTGGCGTTATCCGCCATTATTGCGTTTATTTCCTCCGGCGACAGAGACGTAATGGCTTCAGTTACGCAATTCCTCCAGCGGGTGTAGCCTCCGGCCAGTTCAACAACCGGCCAGTCACCGCCAAATAAACAGCGCTGCGCGCCAAATGTGGTGATAGCCTGTTGTATCCAGGGCTTCAGTTGTTCGGGTTGCCAGTTTTCCCAGTTGGCCTCCGTCGGTAGTCCAGACAGCTTGCAGGCGAGGTTGGGGAAGGCTGCCAGCGCCTTAATCCCTTCCGCCCATTCCTGCCATTCATTGCGAGTGATGGCCGGTTTGCCCATATGGTCGAGAACCACGCGAGCCTCCGGCACCCGGTCATAGAGCCATGTCATCAGATCGAACAGGGCCGGGAGTTGCGCCGCTCTGACGCACATATCAATGACAAAGCCTTCTTCTACCGCCGCCAGTAAACCGGCGCGATAGTCTGCGCTGTAGAACCGTTCCAGCGCTTCGTTCTGTAGGGAACGTCGGATGCCCACCACGCGCGGAAGCTGTCGTAACTGGCGCAGATAAGGAATGACGGCGCTGCCACACTCCAGAGGAGCCCAGGCGACAATACCTGCCACGGCGATCGGACTGTCATCAGCCAGTTGATTCAGCCAGTTCACTTCCTTGATGGCGTGCTCGGCGGCGCAGTCGGCCTGAACCACAATCGCCGCGTCCGGGGCCCCGGCATGCCGGGCAAGTTCCTGCGGCAAAAAAGCCCGGTTTAACGTCGGCAGATCGCCAAGCCAGTCATAGCGCAACAAGCACGGATCCCAGAGATGAAGATGACTGTCGAGCGTTCTCATTTCTGCGCTTTCCCTCCGTTACCTGGCAACACATCCCAGCCGATATTGAGTACCGGTGCCATCAGCGCGTTAATGTTGTCCAGCAGTTCAGGATCGAGCGGTTGCTCAGACCAGCGGACGTTATCGAGCATATTTTCGGCGCTGGCTGTCCCAATGACGGTGGAGGCAATACCGTGCTCCGCGGCGGTCGTCAGGGCAAACTGGAGGGCAATCTGCGCAATGTTGACGCCGTAGCTATCGCACAGTTCAGACACGCTGCGGCAGACGCGTTGGACATCGTCGTGGGCCGGATGCCAGTCCGGCGCACCTGAACGGGTCAGCAGCCCCATTGAGAGAGGAGACGCATTGAGGACACCAATCCCTGCTTCGTTCAACCGCTGCGCAACAGCACCCAGGCGTCGGTCCTGTAAAGTCCATGTGCAATAGGCCATGACGGTATCGACTTTCTGCTCGCAGGCGACGCGTTCGAGTAGCGGCAGATCGTATCCGGTGATGCCAATGTGGCGAACCACGCCACTGTCCCGGAGTTCACGAAGCGTTGGCAGCGCCTCATCCAGCAACTGCGTCATATCGCCGTATTCAATGTCGTGACACTGAATGACATCAATGTAATCACAACCCAGACGGGAGAGACTTTCTTCCACGCTGCGTAAGGTGGCATCGCGTGAGAAATCCCAAAGGCTGTCACCGTAACGGCCCACCTTGGTGGCGAGGGTGTAACTTTCACGACGAACGCCCTTGAGCGCGGCGCCTAATGCGGTTTCGGCTTTCGTGAGCCCGTAATAAGGGGCAACATCAAAGTAGTTCACGCCATGACTCAGCGCGGTGGCGACCGTTTCATTGGCTTGCAGTTGGGACACCGGGTGATAGATGCTGCCCAGCGATGCCGCTCCCATCGCGAGAACGGGCACCTGAATGCCGGTATGGCCCAGAGGTACGGTTTTCATTTTTGAGTCCTTCATTATTGTTCGCGTTGTGGTGACTGGAGCGTCAGCCTTAGCCCGGCTCGTTCCGGTCTGACATGGGGGCCCTGGGCAATCGTCCAGCTTCCCTTATCGTGTTGTGACTGAATTGCCGTTTCATCAATGGAAATACCGAGTCCGGGCTCATCACCCAGCAGGATGCCGCCATTTTCTATGCGTTGATCTACCTGTAGACCCAGCGGAAAATTCAGATCCTGCACCTCACAACTCAGATGATTGGCGACGGCGGCAGCGGCATGGGCGACGGGGTTAGCGTTGTAGCCGACGGGGCTGACCGGCAGGTTAAACGCCTGTGCCAGATTCGCCACGCGCAGAAAATGGGTGATCCCCCAGCACATCCCCGCCTGTAGCACATCGACCGCCTGTTCTTTCAGCAACGGCAGGTACTGTTCTATGCCTGTCAGGTTTTCTCCTGTCGCCACCGCGCAGGTGACCTGCTGGCGAATTGCGGCGTGACCGGCGGCATCCCAGCGACGGACAGGCTCCTCAATCCAGCTCAGATCCAACGTTTCCTGCAAACGGTTGATGTAGCGGACGGCCTGTTTGCTGTTCATTGATTCATTGACATCCAGCATCATGACCGGCGAAGGGGTGTTGCGCAGATAAACCTCTCTGACCGCCGCAAAGCGTTCCCGGTCCTGCTCAACGTCCAGCCCACCTTTGAGTTTGAACGCGCTGAATCCCCGATCGGCAAAACGTTGATGCAGTGCAATCAGCGCATCCAGCGAAAGTGGGTAATCCAGTCCGGACGCATAGCCGGGAACGAATCCACGTCTTGCGCCAAGCTGCCGCCAGAGCGGTTCTCCCGCGCACTTTGCTTTCAGATCCCATAAGGCCATGTCGACAACGCCAATGGTGCCAAAGGTGCTACCGGCGTGACCACTTTTGAAAACCCAGGCCAGCATGCGATCGTAAAGTGCCGTTACCGCACGGGGATCTTCACCTTCAATAGCCGGAAAGACTCGTTCGATGTCGGCATGTCCGCCCAGACCGATGCCGGTTACCCCTTCGTCTGTTTCCAGCATCAGGATGGGCACTTCGGTCACTCCGGACTCAATGGTGCCGTTGACATCACCAATCGGTCTCTCCCAGTGATGCCAGGTCGTTAGCGTACGCCAGCCTGTAATTTTCATCGTCTCACTCCTCTGTGCGCTGCACGGTACGTAAATCAATCACCATTCTTCCCTGGATTGTGCCGTCGTCCATCTCCTTGAAAATGGCATTGAGCTCCTCCAGTTTTCGGGGCTGTACGATGGGGTGAACGCGCCCGGCAAGCGCATGCAGGAAGGCTTCCGCCAGATCCTGACGGGTTCCCACCAGGCTGCCGACAATCTGGATGCCATCAAGAACCGTCTTGACGATATTCAGCGAAAGCTCGCCGGCAGGAACCGCCACGCAAACTACTTTGCCGCCAGCTCTGACGCTGTTAACTGCCTGATTAAAGGCCGAGCGCGCCACCGCCACCACAATCGCCGAATGCGCACCACCGCCCGTCAGTTCATGAATACGTGCGGGAACATCCTCTTTACCGGGGTTAAGGGTGATTTCTGCGCCGCTTTCTCTGGCCAGCGCCAGTTTGTCATCCTGAATGTCAATGGCGATCACGCGGGCATTGAACACATTGCGGGCAAACTGGATAGCCATATTGCCTAAACCGCCCGCGCCCCAGATTGCCAGCCATTGCCCCGGACGGACTCCCGAAACCTGCGCAGCTTTGTAGGTTGTTACACCCGCACAGGTAATGCTGCTGGCGACCAGAGGATCAAGACCTTCCGGGACTTTCACCGCGTAGTCCGCTTTGACGATGCATTGCTCGGCCATCGCGCCATCAACGCTGTAACCGGCATTTTTTACGTTGCGACAGAAGGTCTCCCGCCCGCTGACACAGTATTCGCATACGCCACAACCCTCGTAAAACCAGGCAATGCTGACGCGATCGCCCACTTTCAGGCTGGTCACGTCGTCGGCAATCGCGCTGACAATCCCGATGCCTTCGTGTCCGGGGATACGCCCCGGTACTGGGCCAAAGTCACCCTGCACAACATGTAAATCGGTGTGGCAGACACCGCAACATTCAACGTTGACCAGCGCTTCGCCGGAGGCTAACGCCCGAACGGTCTGATGGCGAAACTCCACTTTGCCCGGCTGTGCCTGACTGATTACCGCTGCTTTCATCATCATGTCCTGTCAGTTAAGTTCCGGTACGATGTTGTCGACAATACGCTGGCGTCGCGCAACATAGGCGGGGAGCGGCTGTACGCCAGACGCATCAGTGAACCAGGCAAACGGATCGGTGCTGGCGACAAGGGCGAAGTTGGCCCAGGGCTCGAACGAACCGGAGCGAATGATTAGCTTCGCCTGATGGGCAATGTCGTGGCACAGCGTTTCATGGCTCGCAGCGAAAAACGCCGCGCCAGAACCGGTGTAGATCGTTTGCACATCGCGGTACAACTGCGGGTGGCAGTCGCGGACTTCGCTGGCAAAATGTACCTCTTCAACAAAGAGTTCCTTACGTAGCACGCGCAGGATCTCCCGGACGTCAATCTGACCAGGCCAGAAACCCAGGTCGATCCGGTTCGCGTGCGCAGGAATCGGGAACCCCGCATCGGTGACCAGAACGATATCGGTGTGGCCTAAGGAGGCTAAGGCTGCGGCAAGCTCGGGGTGTAAAATTCTGTCGGGTCTCATGTCAGGAATTCCTTCGGCTCAGGTTGAATTGCATCCAGGTATCGACATCGCTGCGATATTTATAAGAGGGAACAGTTTCCCAGTCAGAGCAGCAGAGTGCCGCTGTGGCGTTGGCGAACAGAACCGCTTCGTTGACGGGTTTACCTTCGTCAAGCGCGACAGCGAGGGCAGCGTTAAAACTGTCACCTGCACCATTACTATCGACGACCTCAACCAGACAAGGTGGTATTTCCAGCGCGGTGTCAGAGGTGAAAACGGCTGCACCCGCTTCACCCAGCGTCATCACAACATAGCGGCATCCCGTTTCCAGTAGCCTGTCGGCGACCTCGCGGTTACTGAGCGGATCGTCCGGAGCCAGCCCCAGCGCGACACGGGCCTCCGTTTCATTAGGCGTCAGGAAGTCAACCGCGCTCAGATCGAGTCCACGAAGATCTCGGGCAGGTGCCGGGTTGAGAAGGGTTGTCTTACCCAGCGCTTTGGCCTTTCTCAAACCGTAGAGGGCTGTTTCGAGAGGAATTTCTAACTGGGTTAACACCACGTGGCTATTTTTAAGTTGCAGCAGCGCGTTATCGACAAGGGCAGGGGTAAAGAGCTTGTTGGCGCCCATATCCACGACAATGACATTGCGTCCTTCTTTGTCCTTAATGATCAGGCCAGCGCCCGTGGGCAGCTCGGTGGTCAGGGTCAACGCATCAATATTGATGCCTTCCTCCTGCATCAGTTCGATGAACTCATTACCGAAGGTGTCATTTCCCACCACGCCGCTATAGGCGACATCGGCCCCTAAGCGTGCAGCCTGAACCGCCATATCGGAACCTTTTCCTCCCCATGTCTGGCGAAAGTTATGTCCGATCAGCGTTTCCCCGGCGAGCGGGATACGTTCAGCGGTCATGACCAGCGCCTTTGCGTAACTACCGAGAATAAATACACTCATCACATACTCCTTAAATTGTGCAGGGCGTCGTGCCGCTGCTACCAGCGGCACTTTTCGGTTAATAAGCGTTAATGTCGCCTACCAGTCCTTTGACCAGTTCAGGACCGGAGCTGGTCCCGACTAATTCAGCACCTGCTACGAACATCTCTTTCATTTTCTCAATCGTATTCACTTTACCGGAGACTTTGACCCGACAAGGTGCCTGGATATGAGCTTTGAGAAGTTGCACATCTTCTACCGTCGCGGCACAACCGCCTTTGCCCCAGCCGCTTGACTGTTTCACCCAGTCAATACCGGCTTCATAGGCATAACGGGTGGCTTTGATTTTCATCGCCTCCTCGGTGATGAAACCAAATTCCAGCATGGCTTTGACTTTCATTCCCAGGTCATGCGCAACATGGGTGACTTCCTTCAGTTCCCGGAAATACAGTTCATCCTCGCCCCCCAGCAGAAAACCTGGATTTGGTGGGAAATCAAACTCATCGGCACCTTCTTTTGCCAATTCTCGTACGACGGCCACTTTCATGGCTGTCGTGTCGTTAGCCTGCGGAAAGTTCACGGTTGTGGCGACACGAACCCCTGTACCTTTCAGTACTTCTTTAGCAAGGGAGACCCAGCAGGGGGCAATCATTGCGGCATCAAACTGATATTCCATGCAGATATTCAGGTGCTGGATCAGACTTTCCCGGGTTAAATCAGGATTGACGTTCGTGAATTGAATAGCCTTGGCAACCTGGCGTGGGTCATTAAAATCGATCATTTACTGCGACTCCTGTTAGCTGAAAAAACATACGTTATGGGCTAAGACTTACTTTAGGGAGGGGGCAGAAAATGTGTGATAGGCAAGAATCCCGGCTATATGGACAGAATTTTCAGGGTGATATTTTTGCGACATCAGTCGCAATTTCGCAGCGCTGGAGGCCAGCAGAAAAGAAGGGGGAATGGTTCAGAATCCTGTTTTAGGCGGGAAAGCGCTATTGTTTACCTCAGTACCGACGACAATCCACAGCCGGAAGCGTAGAGGAGGAGGCTCACCCAATCTTCACGCCTTCTCCTCCCGGCTGCGCTCAGAGCTGTTTTTCGTACAGGCGATAGCGCTTATAGGCAACCCCGCCGATGCGTTCCAGGATCGTGCGCATTCCGCTATTAGATTCCAGAATCCAGGACATCTCTACTGCGTCGATATGGTGTCTGGCAAACGGTTCACGTAATGCCTCAATTAACAGCAGAGCTATGACCGGGCCAATACGACTGAACTGATACTCCTGGCGTACACCCATCAGAGGCACCCGCGCGGTACGGACACCGCTCACTTTCAACCGCCAGAGCAGTTTGGCCCAGCCGAACGGCAACAGCCGACCATTGAGATCGGCGATAGCCTCATTAATATTTGGCAGGCCAACGATAAAGGCACAGGGGATAGAATCTATCTCAGCGATGTGAATCATATCGTCCGGTACAAGGAACTTGAGCTGCTCGCCCATGGCGGCGAATTCGTGTTCTGTGAAGGGGACAAATCCCCAGTTGTGCTGCCATCCTGAGTTAAAAATTTCCCGCAGAATCTGCATCTCTTCACTGAATTGCTTGCGATTAATGCTGCGGATGGTCACCTTTTCACGCACCTGATCCATCAGTCGGACCAGCGATGGCGAGAAGAATAAATCTGTCCGCTGCATCCAGTAAGCCAGTAGATCGATTCCTTTGGTGTACCCCAGTTGTTCGACCCGGGAGCCATAATAGGGCTTACCGTGCGGCATCAGTGCGCAGGGGGGCGTCCCGAAGCCATCAACCAGCAGGCCGCTTTCCTGGTTAATGTTCAGGCTAAAAGGGCCCGTTATCTTTCGCGCCCCGACGGATTTCAGCCATGTTTCGGCGGCAGCAAACAGCGCGCTAAAGACCTCAGGATCGTCGATGGCGTCGATCATGCCAAAATGACCGGTGTCATCGCCGTACAGTCTGCGATGTAAGGTATCAATCTGCGCGGTTATTCGCCCGACCACCCGTCCCTCTTTTTTTGCGATCCATGCCTGCCAGTTGATATGTTCTGACCCCGGATTTTTTGCAGACAGATGCTCTGCGCGTTCAAAATTCAAGGGGGCGATCCAGCAGTCGTCAGCGCCATAGAGTGAAGAAGGGAAAGAGATAAAGGTGTTGAGGTCATGTTTATTCATGACTTTTTGTATCTGAATCATAAATTGCCCTAAATAAAAAGTGCAGAAATAAACATAATTACATCCATTACCATACGGTAACGTCAGCATCCGAAAACGGAATAAATTATGAAATGTCTATTTTTCTCTTTTACTACTTTATGCGGTTGTCGATAAAACGGGAAGATAAAACGTTAGATAGTGGCGTTCAAGGAAATAAATGATAATTTTTAATGTTAGTGAAGGGACGAAGTATATGCACGAAGGATATTATTCCTGTTACCATTAAAATACTTGCAATCATTTATAATTGTGATGGTTATTTTTCCAAAAAAAAGAGGTGCTGTTTAATGACTATTTAATTTATATTACCCTCTGCCGATTATTTGTTTCGTATATCCAGCGATTTTAAATCCAAACATTTTCATGGTGTATATGTCCAATAGAATATCTACTCATTCTCTTCCTATGCGTTATGCTGACTTTTCAACCCTGGCGGAAGCTTTGGACTACGCCGCTTTGGGAAATGCAGGAATGAATTTTTATGATCGACGCAATCAGCCTGAAGCCGTACTGGAGTATCGTCAGCTAAAATGGCGAGCACAAGCCGGGGCACGGCGGTTGCTTTCGCTGAATCTCAATAAGGGCGATCGCGTCGCGCTGATTGCGGAAACCAGCGTGGGTTTTGTCGAAGCCTTTTTTGCCTGTCAGTATGCGGGTTTAGTGGCGGTACCGCTGGCCATTCCAATGGGCGTCGGGCAACGCGATTCTTATTCTGCGAAATTGCAGGGTCTGTTAGCCAGCTGTCAGCCAGCGGCCATTATCAGCAGCGATCAATGGTTGTCACTGATAGATGTCGTCAACGATCATGGGGCGGCAATCCATATTCTCAGCAATGCGCAATTTAATGCGTTGCCGGAAAAGGATATCGAACTGCCACAGCCATTGCCGGATGACATTGCCTACCTCCAGTACACCTCTGGCAGTACGCGTTTTCCTCGCGGTGTCATTATTACCCACCGTGAAGTGATGTCGAATCTGCGTGTGATTAGCCATGATGGGATCAAATTACGCGACAGCGACCGCTGCGTTTCCTGGCTGCCCTTTTATCATGATATGGGGCTGGTGGGTTTTCTGCTGACGCCTGTGGCGACTCAACTCTCCGTGGACTATCTGCGCACGCAGGATTTCGCCATGCGCCCGTTACAGTGGTTGAAATTAATCAGTCAGAACCGCTGCACCGTCTCCGTGGCCCCCCCCTTCGGTTACGATTTATGCTTGCGTCGCATCAATGACAACGAACTTGCCGGGTTAGATCTCTCCTGCTGGCGTGTAGCAGGGGTGGGTGCCGAACCCATTTCTGCCGGGCAACTCAATCAGTTTGGCGAATGTTTCCAGCGCGCGGGGTTTGACAGTAAAGCCTTCATGCCGTGCTACGGACTGGCTGAAAATGCGCTGGCGGTGAGTTTTTCCGATGAAGCGTCGGGTTCTCAGGTGAACGACGTCGATCGCGATATACTCGAGTACCAGGGCAAAGCGGTTGCGCCAACGAAAAATACCCGGGCGATTTCCACCTTTGTGAACTGTGGCAAAGCACTACCGGGTCACCGCATTGAAATTCGTAACGAAATTGGACTCCCGCTTCCTGAACGAGAAGTGGGCCATATCTGTATATCCGGTCCGAGCTTGATGGACGGTTATTTTCAGGATCCGGTTTCGCAAAAGGAAATCCAGTCAACCGGATGGATGGATACCGGGGATCTGGGCTACTTGCTGGATGGCTATCTGTACGTGACGGGACGTATAAAAGATCTGATCATCATTCGTGGTCGGAATATCTGGCCACAGGATATTGAGTATATTGCGGAACAGGAACCGGAAATTCACTCTGGCGATGCAATAGCGTTTGTGACGTCCCAGGAGCGGATTATTTTACAGATCCAGTGCCGGGTCAGTTGTGAAGAACGCCGCGCGCAGATAGTCCACAGTCTGACCGCCCGGGTACAAAGCGAGTTTGGCGTTTCTGTTAGCATTGAGCTCTTGCCACCGCACAGCATTCCACGAACATCCTCCGGGAAACCGGCCCGTGCGGAAGCAAAAAAACGCTATCTGAACCTCTTCGCCGAACCCCTGAATTCACCAATCCCCGCGTCGGGTTATGCGCAATGAGTACCATCGTTGCGGTGACCGGCGGGACCGGTTTTATCGGAAAACATATTATTGAGGCGCTGCTTTCCCAGGGTTTTATCGTCCGGGCGTTAACCCGAACCGTCCGTCACGACGCGCGCGAAAATCTTGTCTGGATCCGGGGGGCGCTGGAAGAACGCGAGACGCTGGTGCAACTGGTCGCAGGGGCCGATCACGTAGTCCACTGTGCGGGGCAGGTGCGAGGACACAAAGAAGCAGTCTTCACCCGCTGTAATGTCGAAGGTAGTCAGCGACTGATGCAGGCTGCGAAAGAAAGCGGCAGTTGTCAGCGCTTTCTGTTTATCTCCTCGCTGGCGGCTCGTCACCCTGAACTCTCCTGGTATGCTAATTCCAAGCATGTTGCTGAACAACGGCTAACGGCGATGGCCGCCGGGATTACGCTGGGGATTTTTCGCCCTACGGCGGTGTACGGGCCCGGTGACAAAGAGTTAAACCCGTTGTTTCGTACGATGCTGCGAGGCTATCTTCCGCGATTTGGCGCTGTCGATACCCGATTGTCATTTTTGCATGTGAGCGATTTGGCTCAGGCCGTCAGTCAATGGCTCATGGCCGAACGGACGCCAGTTTATCCTTATGAGTTATGCGATGGGGTTGCCGGCGGCTATAACTGGCAACGTCTTCAGGAAATTGCGGCTGCGGTAAGTAAGCGGCCGGTTCGGACCGTGAGTATTCCGCTGCCATTGCTGATATTGATTGCCGGGACGAGTACGTTAATCAGTCGGTTTGCCGGAAAAGAACCGATGTTGACCCGCAGTAAAGTTTGCGAATTAACCCACCCGGACTGGTCAGCAAATAATAAATGTCTGTGCGAGAACATAAATTGGTTTCCCCGGGTTAGCCTGGAATATGCGTTACGCCAGGGGCTATTTTGATTATTTAGATTACAGGTATGTTATTTTCTATGTTAAATCATGAAGAAGTAATGGATTACACCCTTTACTGTTTGCAGGGTATGGTCGAAAGCGGTGTGGATATCCAACCGGACAGCGATCTGGTTAATGATCTTGGGCTGGAATCAATTAAGGTCATGGATTTATTAATGTTGCTGGAAGATAAATTCGATATTTCTATCCCCATTAATATCTTGCTGGATGTCAGAACGCCTGCGCAATTAATGGAAGCGTTAATCCCTTATCTGGAGAGTATCAATGAGTCTTTATGATAAATTCGCACGCCTTGCCAGCGAGCGGGAACAATTTCGAATGACGGGGATTAACCCATTTGGCACCTGTATAGATGAAGTGTATTCCGCAACCGAAGGGCGGATTGGCAACCAAAAGATTATTCTGGCGGGTACCAATAACTACCTGGGACTAACCTTTAATGCCCAGGCGATTGCTGAGGGGCAGGCGGCATTAGCGAACCAGGGGACGGGTACGACCGGTTCACGGATGGCAAACGGCAGTTATGGACCGCATTTAGCGTTAGAACAGGAGATTGCTGCGTTTTTTGGCCGGTCGTCGGCCATCGTCTTCTCCACGGGCTATACCGCTAATTTAGGGATAATCAGCACGCTTGCCAATCATAATGCGGTGGTACTGCTGGATGCGGACAGCCACGCCAGTATTTATGATGCCTGTGCGTTAGGCGGCGCAGAAATTATCCGTTTTCGCCACAATGATGCGAAAGATCTGGAACGACGTATGGTACGCCTCGGTGAGCGCGCCAAAGACGCTATCATCATTGTCGAAGGCATTTACAGTATGCTGGGCGACATCGCGCCACTGGTCGACATTGTCGACATCAAAAAACGGCTGGGTGGTTTTTTGATTGTCGATGAAGCGCACTCCTTTGGCGTGATGGGGGCGACGGGGCGAGGACTGGCGGAAGCGACGGGGGTAGAGCAGGATGTCGACATTATTGTGGGAACCTTCAGTAAGAGCCTGGCTTCCATTGGTGGTTTTGCCGTAGGCGATCGGGGTATGGACGTTCTGCGTTACGCCAGTCGCCCTTATATTTTCACCGCATCGCCTTCGCCGTCGAGCATTGCAACCGTTCGTTCTGCGTTAAAAACGATCGCCGCGCAACCGGAGTTGCGCCAAAAGCTGTGGGATAACGCAGTGCGATTGTATGAAGGGCTTGAGAAACTGGGTTATGAGCTGAGTTCACACATCAGCCCCGTGGTTCCGGTTATTATCGGTACGAAAGAAGAGGGGCTGCGTACCTGGCGCGAACTGATTGCCGCAGGCGTTTATGTGAATCTCATTTTGCCACCGGCAGCACCCGCCGGGATCGCGATGCTACGCTGCAGCGTTAATGCGGCACATACCTACGAGCAGATTGACACGATTATTCAGGTATTTGCACAGCTGAAAAAATAATATTCTCTCCCCGCAGCGGATATTCTTCCTGAGAATACCTGCTGTGGTTTCTGAATCTTCGGTCCATCGCGCAACTTGATAAATGTTGTGATATCAGGGCTGGCGATCGAATCGAAAAACAAGGATTAACGCCATCGCCAGAAGCAATGCCGGCGGAGCCAGCGTTGTCATCTGCACATTAAGGGAATACAGCAACCCCAGGTTGACGATGATCTGATCGCAGACGTAAGTCAGCAGTCCAACGACCACGCCGACGGCTAAGCGACTCCCCAGTCCGGGGGCGCGGGGGGCGCTAAAAGTGAAAGGGATTGCCAGTAAAATCATCGCCAGAATCAAAAGCGGATGCCCTACTTTTTGCCACAACGCCAGCGTAAATTCGAGGCTGGGTTGGCCCGTGCTCTTCAGGTAGGAAATATAATGACCGAGTTGCTTAACTGAAAAGCTACTGCTGGGCAGGGTGAGTTCCTGTAGGCTCATACCGGCAAAGAGAGATGGCCACGCTACGCTCTCTTTCGTCTCTGTTGTCTCCTTACCGTTGGCCCACTCTTTTTGATTTACATCCTCAAGCTGCCAGGTTCCGTTGTCTGAAATGGTCGCCGTTTTCGCATAAATATACCGTTGTAGAGAATGGTCCGCCCGATAGTAAAACAGCTCAATGCCTACTGGCTGGCGCTGTTCGTTCAGCGACTTCACCGTTACAAACTCATTGCCGCGCCGGGCCCACAGAATGTTTCCCGCCATATCGTGACGGGTAAAGCGCGTCTTTATCTGCAATGCCCGCTGTTGCATTGGCGAGGCAACCCATTCATCAATGACACCAAGGGCAACGGTTAGCATCAGTCCCGCGCAAAGCGTCACCATGGCTATTCTGAAAATTGAATATCCCGTGGTGCGTATTGCGGTTAACTCCCCGCTTTTCGACAACTGTCCCAGCCCGACGATGCCGCCGATCAGCGCGATAAACGGGCCAAGATCGATGAAAGTTCTGGGCAATGTCATCAACACAACCATCACGGCCTGCGTCCAGCGATATCCGCCAGGATTCACATCATCGAGTTCGTTGATCAGATTGAAGGTGGTAAACAGGGGAAGCAATAACCCTGCGGCAGCCGCAAATCCCAAAAAGAGATTACGTATTAAATAGCGGCTGAAGATGTTCATCGACGAATTTTCCACAGCAGAGTGCCGTCGCGGATCAGCAGCAGAAACAGGCCAGCCAGCATGAGCAGGGGAACCAACCACAGGCCCGGAGTCACGGGCAACGCGCCGTTGGCAACCAGCGTGCGGCAAATGTTGCCGCCATAAAAAATGATGACGAATAAGAGCGTGAGTGGGAGCAGCGTGGAAAACCGTCCCTGGCGTGGCCTGACGCGGCTTAATGGAACAGCGAGTAGCGCCATTAGCAATGCGCTGACTCCACGACTTTCCCGCCATTGCAGTTCCGCAGCATCAGCAGGTGCAGAGGAGCGGGAGAGCGTAGCGACGGATTTCGCCTTGCGTTTGACCTCGTCACTCTGGTCGAACGGTTTCAGGTTCAGTTTGAGATTGCGAAAAACCTGCTCGTTATCATCCCGCCCCTGATGCGCCAAAACATAGGCGGTACCGGTGTGCAACATCACCGTGGGGGTCGACGGCGATGGGTCGACAACGTCAACACTGCTGGCCCTGAAGATACTGGTCCTGTTGTCAGAGGAGGTATAAATCAACGTATCGCTGAGATGAGCCGCGTCGGGATCAATCTGCCGGGCGAGGATCATCCGCCCATTGTTGTTGATATTAAACTTTCTTGCCTGCAGATGACGGACATCCAGCTCAGACTGCGACTGTTGTTCTAGCTGATAAATTTGCGCGTAAGCCCAGGGTCTGCCGTACAGTGACAGCAGCATCACCAGAATGCTTAATGGAATGGCGAGGAATATGACGGCGCGATAAAGGCACGAAGGCGTAGCGCCGGAGGCGGATATCGCTGTGATTTCCGAATCGGTATACATCTGCCCGAGGGTGACGCCGACGGAAACATACAGGCCGACGGGGAGCAGCATCTCCAGCGCAATCAGTACCTTGTAGAAGACAACGTTCAACACGACGTCCAGGGCTAATGTGCCGTTTGCCGCGTCGGTCAGGTAGCGCTGCGCGCAATAGCTGGCGAAAATAAAGATCAGAAAACCCACGAGGGTCGCTACCAGTCGTTGAATACTGGTCATGATGTAGCGTTCAATTAATTTCATCGCGGGCCCGGCTATTCATCAACCATCTTATGTACCATCGCGATAACCTGATGCACCTCTTTTGGCGTCAGATCGCCATCTTTTGCCCACAGGACGCGGCCCTCTTTGTCCAGCACCAGAATGGTTGAACTCATCTCATTGAGTTGCCAGGTTCTGCGGCCCAGTCCGCTGCTGTCGATGATAAATTGTGCCCATGGGTAGCGGCGTTTGTTTTTTTCTATTTTTCCGAGGACGAAGAAACCGGAGCCAAAGATCACATCGTCGGTATTCACGATGGTGGTGGGTTGAAAGCGGTCCTGGGGAAAATTGGCTGCCTTTACGGCCTTAATCAGCATTGAGTTTTTCTTTTTTGCGGATTTTCGCCCGGCGATGTACTGAACAATGCGCACCTTTCCCGCCAGTTCGCTGCTGTTCCAGTTTCGGTAGCTAAACGCATCATGATTATCCAACTGCAATTCGCCGCGATCCGTAATGACGATCGGCTTGACCGGTTGGCCTTCGACAAAGTTATGCGCGGACGCCAGCCATGGCGAGAGCAGGAGTGAAGCAATCAGTAATCGACGTAGCAGCATCGCAGATCCTTTATTTCGCTGAGTCGGGAAGGGCAATCATGTACAGCTCGACCTACAGAGGATAATGAGTGAGCAATTGTTCTATACGTTCGCGAATAGCGCTATCCAGTGCGCTCGGCGCGTCGTACGGTTTTCTCATTTCCATTGCATCGGTCACCATCTCATCATGTCGGTCTCCCATCAGACCATTAATCGCGGCCAGAAAGCGGGAGACTGCGCGGGCATCGTGATTGTCCGGATCGAGGGAACGTAACGTGTCGTAATACGAAACCTGCTGACTAATGATTTTCCGCATGGCATGAAATTCACTTCCTGTCAGTTGCGGTCTGGTAATTAATTCTCGCAGCGTGCGCATTTGCGCCTGACAATAGACCATAAATCCGCTTGTCGTTTCTGACTGACTGTGACGCAGGGAATACTGGACGACTCGCCAGACGGGGAAACTCAGGTAAATACGCAACAGCCTTCCATAAGTGGCAGTAATCGTTTTATTCCCATTACGAAATCCGTCCTGGAAATGGCCGAGAAAAACGGTGGTTTTGCTGAATAAACGGCCTGCCTGGTGGTTTTTGCGATAGAGTCGCTGAGCAAAACGTAAATGTTTATAACGCGCGCGAATGTGTTTGTATTGCATCCGTTCCTTTTCTGACAGCTCGCAGCCTCGTAATTGCTTCAGTACCAACCGTAGTAAGTCCTTGCGGGTAAAACCGTCCTCCCAAAACTGCAGGCACAGATCATAACAGCGGCGGATGTTGACGTCGGTGCAGTCAATCTGCACACGATCCGGCAGTACGGCATGGCGATCGACGATGTCATCTTCTTCCACCGCGACAAACAGGCGCTGGAGAACGTCAGGCGAGAATTTTTCGTGCGTCATGAGTGAGTCTCTTTGGCTGCGGTAAAGGGCAACCTACGGCGATGGTGATAAGCGTGTATCGTCGGGATCAGGGAAAGCAGTACATCCAGGCATTGTCCGGCGAAGTAGGCAAACGCCGCGCCGACCACGCCAAAGAGATGCGACAGCCCTGGCAGCAGGACAATGTAGGCGATGGAAGCGATGGTCTGCGCGGTCAGAAAAGCCCGTTGTTTGCCGGACATCAGCAGCAGTGATTCCTGGGGAAACCCCAGCATCGACACAATAATCGCGCCAAGCATAATCTGGATGAGGTCGTACGCCTGCAGGTATTTGACGCCAAAAACCAGCGAAATGAGCGGCTTACCGACAATCACCACAACAAGCGCCACGGCGATGCCGATACCACCGGCTAACAGCGCCGATTTCATTCCCAGTTGCCACGGCTTTTTGCTGCGCGGATCTAAACGCATCACTTCGGGATAAAAGCTCTTGGCAAGCAGTTGCGCCGGCGTGCCAGTGGCATCGAAAAAGGTCATCGCAATTTTGAACAGTCCGGCGGCGGCGGGGCCAAGAACGACACCTACCAACACCGTGCTGCATGAATTTCGCGCAGACCAGATAGTGTGGGCAATATTGGTTGACCAGACAAAACTCCATGCGCCCTGGAGGCGGCGCGCCGATTCGAACAGCCGTGGGCGTAGCGCACCGTGAATATTCCGGCTACGCAGTTCGCGCGCGGCAAACCACCAGTACATCGTGCCACCAATCAGGCTGGAGGCGTACCAGGCGATCACGAAACCGGCAAACCCAAAGTCACCGAAATAGGCGATAACGCTGCCAAGTGCGCGCAGGAAGGGTTTGGTCGCCTGCTGGATGGCAATCAAGTCAAAGCGGTTTACCGCCCGTAAAATCCCCGTTGGGGTCGATGAGGCCATGGAAGGGATTAGCGTGCAGTACAGCATTGCCAGCCAGAAGCTGTCGGCGTCGAGGCCTAACGAGTGCGAAAGAAACGGCAGTAACCCCATTCCGCAGAGGATAGCCACCGCGCCGCTGGCGATGTCCAGACTAAAAGAAAAAGAGATCACATCGCGAAACTGCTGCAGGTTATTGCTTTCCAGCGCGGGTGTACCGTACTGAACGACCAGTTGCCATGTCTGGAATTTGGCAAAATCGCTAATGGCTTTGGTATACGACTGAATGATGACCAGCACGCCAAACATCGCTGGCGTCACGCCTTTACCGGCGCAGGAGAGCGCCAGTAAACCCAGCAGGGCACTCACCACGTTGCTGGAGCCTAAATAGGCACTATTACGAATGATGGTGCGAAATGCGCCATCAGCAAACCACTTTTTCATAGGAGAAAACCCGTCAGGCCAGGTTAATCATCACTCAGCGGGAGCAAACCCGCCCAGTATAAAATCTCAGTCTGGCGAATGGCACCGCGCCTGAGTTCAGACAGTCTTTCGCTCTGTGCGCCCCGACTCCGTTGAGGGCTGATGCGTCACGACATCACGCTTCTACGCCGGGAATTCCGTGCCGCAACGGATGCGGCAGCCAGCGCCTTTTCCAACACTTCGCGGTAGGGCGCTCGGGAATCCAGATCGAGAATTCTTGAGCCGTTGTAGGTGAGCTTCACCATGACGTCGATTTTGTCGCGCAGCTCGTTGTAGTCATGGTCAGGCTTACGGGAAAATGCGGTATCAATATCGATACCAAGACGAATAATGAGTTCAGGACGGCATAACGCCATTTCCTGATACAGGCGGGATTCGCGCTTTGCCATGCGGGTTTTCACCCAGCCCGTCGCGCGCTCGATGCCAATACCCGGTCCGTCATAATGGAATCCGGAAATTTCGGCCTGAGGGTAGCGATCGCTGATCACCAGAACGCCGCTTTGCGCCAGCCGCTGCGCTTTGCGTAAGTTAGCCATTCGGCGCACAGAGAATCCGTACATAATTAACGTCGCCCAGAGTGCGGGGGCTCGGGTACTCATGCTTTGCGTTTTTGATGATTTCGCCGCCAGTCGCCGCTCAAGCCATGTGCCGATCAGCGGCAGACGCTTGATTTTGTTGCCATCCTCTCCGGAGACAAGCCCTAAATAGTGGCGCTCGGTCACCCACTTTTGTTGCAGGTTTTTAACCAGATCGGCCGTCAGCGTGGATTTGCCGGTACCATCGCAGCCGACAACGGCAATAAGTCCTTGAATGTATTCCGGCAACGGCGCATTCAGGGGGCTTGAGTTCTCTGTTTCCATGTCGTTCCGTCTTAAAAAGGACTCGCAAATCCGATCCGGTGATCGCGAAGAGAGGCTTGAATTGAACGTAATGATGCAATAAGAATTTTATCCGCCGGTTCCCGACCATTCAGTTCGAGGATTGTCGCCCCATTGAACGTCAGATGCGGCGTGACCATGATCTTCTCGTGAAGAATGGACAGTGGATGGTCAGGCTTGCGCGAGAATGCGGTTTCTTCATCAATATCCAGCCTGATCAGCAGCAGGGGGCGCCAGGAGGCCATCCACTGGTACAACTGGAGTTCGCGCGCTTTCAGAAGGCGCACCCACCAGTTGCCGTCCGTTGTGTTGGCTAACTGCGGCCCGTCAAAACGAAACCCGGGGACTTCCGTCTGGGGGTAACGATCGACGATAAATAATGTGCCTTGCCGACTCTGGATCAACATGTTGCGGAATTTATACGCTCTCCAGCAGGAGAGCAGGAAGATTACCAGCGCCGTCATGTTTCCTGGCGGTGACGAGGGGCGCTGGTGCACACGTGCCGCTTTTGTTCGCAGGTAACGACCCACCGACGCCCCGATGACGGGCAAATGTTCGATCCATTCACCAATACGACCAGAAGACTGCCCGAGATAAAGCTGTTTTGTCGGCAATTGTGATGCCAGAAGAGGGGCCAGACTGGCAGCCAGGGTTGATTTACCTGAACCATCGCAGCCGACTATGGCAATCACCCGAACGAAAGGGGGATTAATAGTGGGAATAGTATATTGACTCACGAAAGATCCAGTTTAAATAAAGGGGTGTATATTCGCTGTGGTGTCCCAAGAATATCTGTTCAACAAAGTTGTGACAATGTCTAATTGTCGTTTTAGTATTAATAGTTATATCCAAAAGGGTATCGCGTTAATAAAGTATTCATGATAAGGATTTTATGTTGAGGGTATATTTATGATATCAATGAAACCTCCGCTAATAGCCATTATTGCAGCGATGGTTCGGGGAAAACAACGGTCTGTGAACATCTTCTGATCTGTTTGCAGAAATATGGTCCCGCAGAAAAAGTGCATTTAGGTAAACAGGCCGGAAATGTGGGGCGCGCCGTGGTTAAATTACCGTTAATGGGAAAATCATTAGGTAAAACTATTGAGCGTAATAAAGTTAAAACTGCGAGAAAATTACCAGGCCCTGTACCCGCATTAGTGATTATGTCCTTCGTGGTGCGTCGGTTATTGCGCTTTCGTCATATGCTGGCGTGTCGACGCCGTGGGCTAATTGTATTAGCCGATCGCTATCCTCAAATACAAATTCCCGGAGCTTATGATGGCACCGTGTTTCCTGCCAATGCTGACGGAAGTCGCTTCGTTTCCTGGCTGGCTGAACAAGAACGCTCGGCGTTCCGCTGGATGGCCAGTCATAAGCCGGATTTAGTGATAAAACTGAATGTAGACCTCGATGTTGCCTGTGCGCGTAAACCCGATCACCGCAGAGAAGCCCTGGCCAGAAAAATAGCAATAACGCCACAGTTGACCTTTGGCGGCGCACAATTGGTCGACATCGATGCGAATCAACCGCTGGATGATGTACTGGCGGATGCGGAAAAAGCGATAGCAGAGTTTATGACAGCCCGCGGCTATCATTACCGTAACAATAATACGGATGCCGTTAGCCTCACCCTTCAGTAAATTCGTTCTGTTTCTGTATGCCCAGTCTGGCTGACTGGGCATTTTTACGCACATATCGCTTCACCTGAACCGTCAGTTGGCTCAGAGAAATTGCAGGGAAGCCCAGTACAGACATCCCGACAACAGAATTGCCGCAGGCAACGTAAATACCCAGGCCATCGCGATGCTGGTGACGGTTTTTCGCTGCAATCCTCCACCGTCGACAATCATCGTTCCCGC
Organism: Citrobacter sp. T1.2D-1; assembly: GCF_950098555.1. NCBI lineage: Bacteria > Pseudomonadati > Pseudomonadota > Gammaproteobacteria > Enterobacterales > Enterobacteriaceae > Citrobacter > Citrobacter sp. T1.2D-1. Next base: position 168,685 of record NZ_CATNHH010000002.1, on the reverse strand, counting down.
TACGGCAGAAGAGAGTACGTGCGTCGTAGAAACCGGCATCCCAATATAGCTGGCAAGACCGATTGAGATTGCCGCCGTGATCTGCGCGGACATCCCCTGGGCATAGGTCATCCCTTTCTTACCAATTTTTTCGCCAATCGTGGTTGCCACGCGACGCCAGCCAACCATGGTTCCCATGCCCAGCGCCAGCGCGACTGACATGATTATCCAGATCGGCGCATACTCAATCGTGCTCAGCATATCGGTTTTCAGTTTCTTCAGCAGATGCACATCGCTACGGCTGATATCCGGCAGGTTCGCCACTTTATCCGTTGTATCGGAGATGCACAGCATGATGCGTCGTAGCTGACTGCGTTGCGGCACGCTTAATGTGTCGTAACTCTCCAGGTTGGCAGGCAACAGTGCTTTGACGCGATGAATGGCATCCATCGTGTTTGCGGGGTGGCAATGAAATTCCGTCGCCGGTGCGATATTTGCCGCCGGTGTGACAGGCGGTTGAGTCTTGTCGGCGACCTGTTTTAACGCGTCGGGATGTTGCAGGAAGTAAACCTCAAGATTGCTGACCGCGTCGCGGGTGCGGGTGATTTCGTATCCGGTCGCGCTCATGTTCACCACGAATCCGGCTGGTGCAATCCCCACCAGGACCAGCATGACCAGACCGATCCCTTTCTGACCATCGTTCGCCCCGTGAGAGAAGGCCACGCCGGCTGCGGAGGAAATGAGCGAAATACGCGTCCAGAATGGTGGCTTCTTTTTCCCGCCCTTTTTTTTCCGTTCTTCAGGGAGGCGATGGATGCGATCGCGTTTCTTGGTACCGCTCCAGTAGCGGCGCAGCAGGAAGATAAGGGCGCCTGCAATCACCATTCCGACGACGGGAGAAACGATCAACGAAGCAAAGATATTGACCACTGCCGGGATGTTCAGCGCATCGACTACCGAGGTTCCCGTCATCAGCGCGTTGGTTAACCCGATACCAATAATTGCGCCGATCAGGGTATGGGAACTGGAGGCGGGTAAACCGAAATACCAGGTCCCCAGGTTCCAGATAATCGCCGCCAGTAACATAGAGAAAATCATTGCGAGGCCATGCGACGAACCCATATTGAGCAGTAAATCCGTGGGTAGCATATGCACAATGGCATACGCAACGCTGAGTCCACCCAGTAGAACGCCAAAAAAGTTGAACGCTGCAGCCATTATCACCGCCAGTTGAGGTTGCATGGCTCGGGTATAGATGACGGTCGCAACTGCATTGGCGGTGTCATGAAATCCGTTAATCGCTTCGTAAAACAGGACAAAGACCAGCGCAAGTAAAAGCATCAAGCTGGTATATAAATCCAGACCAGCAAATAAATGTAGCATAGAGAATATCCCGCCATTTTGAGGAGACGAACGGGCGCATTATCATTGACTTTATTATTTCGGCAAAGTGAAATATCGTTTTTTTGGATGCGATATCAAGATTGCTTTATGTGACCAGAGAGAATTGAATCGTAGTCGTACAATTTATCTTCAAAACAAAAACAACAGTGATAAATTTATTGGAAATATTTGTTTTGTGAATATATATCTGGGATTTTATTTATTAATGCGACGAAGTTGCTCATTGCGCAGAAAGAACGGCTATTATTCTGGCGATAGGAATAGTCAGTTGGTTCGCCTGAGCGTTTCTTTCAGGCGAACAGACGGTGACGTTATTCATTCATATAGAGAGACTTACCGCGATACCCTATTCGGTGTGAAAGTTCCAGGGCAGCGGCTGAGATCATTTTACCCAGTACCTCAATTTTTTGCCGATCGTCTTTCACTTTGGAAAATAAACTGGCCACGCTAATCGCTGCGCTAACATGCCCGTGGAGGTTGTACACCGGCGCGGCGAGACAAAAGACTTCGCTGTTATGTTCCCTGTCATCGACCGCATAACCCTGCTGTCTTGCCTGGGCGAGTATGGACATAAACTGTGCTTCATCCGTGATGGTATAGGGGGTGACGGGACGCAGGCCACCGGTTCGTTTTACTATCGCGCGCACTTCATCATCGGGCAGGGTGGCGAGAATGGCTTTACCCAGACCGGTGCAGTAAAGCGGATTACTGGAACCAATACGTGCCGAGGTTCTGACGGAATTGGGGCTTTCAACCTTGTCCAGATACACCAGTTCATCTTTGTTCAGAATCGCGAGGAAAGCCGTTTCGCCTGCGTTTTCAACCAGATTTTCCAGCGTGGCGTGGGCGACATCGCGAAAAGGCGTTCTGTCGAGATAGTGAGCGCCGGTCTGGAACAGCTTCATGCCCAGCCTGAACGTTTTCTGCTTTTCGCTGGTCTGCTCCAGATATCCTTTTTCAAGAAGGGTATACAAGATATCAAAAGTGGTACTTTTCGGGATGGCCAGAAATTTGCTGATCTCTGAAATGGTGAGATCTTCTTTGCTCTGCGCAACCAGCTCCATGATTTCCAGTGCCCGTGCGACAGAGCGGTTAATCTTCTCAGACACGTTCTTCCCTCACTGTAGTTTTAATGAGCCGCAGTATAGCCAGGCGGACTTCATGAACACAATGAAGGAAAAACGTGCAGGGCGATGTGCCGGTGTCATTTATCGGTGTTTGTTATCACGAAACGCCCGGATAAATGCCTCCGCCTGGCGGGTGATTTTTCCCCATTCGCCGTCTTTTACCCACTGTTTGTTTGTCAGCGCGCTCCCGACGCCGACAGCAAACGCGCCTGCTTGCGCAAAGCTTGCCGTATTTTCAAGCGTGATGCCGCCAACCGGGATCAGCGCGAGATTATCGAGCGGCCCCTGGATCTCTTTGAGATAATCGATGCCCAGGCTGTTTGCCGGAAAAAGCTTCAACAGATCCACGCCCAGGCGACAGGCCTGGAGGATTTCGGATGGCGTCATCACCGCCGGAATCATCAGTCGTTGCTTCTCATGAACCATAGAGACGACGTCGGGATTGAAATCAGGCGACAACACGAAATCAGCACCAGCATCGATAACCAGTTGTGCCATGACGGGATTGATAACGGTTCCCGCACCCACCTTCATCTTGTCTCCCATTTTCGTTTTTAGCGCGGTGATACTTTCCAGATAACGTGTCGAATTGCACGTCACCTCTATCACCTCAACGCCACCTGCATATAACGCTTCAGCCAAAGGCAAAACAGATTCAGGCTCGATACCGCGCACGATGGCAATAAGTCCGGTCTGTTCTATAGCGTGAATAACGCGATGTTTAATCATTGATAACCTCTGTTAAAAGTCAGGGAGATTTCCCCCTGACGGTATTATTCTTCTACTTTTACCGGCTCTTTTACGATGAACCAGTAACAAAGTGCAGCACAGGCCGCGATGATCCCGCCGCTGACGAAAGCCAGGGTATAAGAACCGGTGATATCGGCGATCAAGCCGGTGGCAAGGGGGGAGAGCGATCCGGCAAAATAGCCGCCGAAGTTCTGGATACTGCCGACTGACGCCACCATCGATGACGGGGCAACATCGCCAGGCAAAGCCCAACCGGTCGCTGAGAGCGCGGAAAGCAGCGCCATGGCAATCACCAGCAGCGTTAATGTTGCAAACAGACCATCCACCATCGGTACGGCAATGACTGCAATACCCGCGAGTAACGCTGAGATACTGATCGTGGCGCGTTTTGCTTTGAGGGAGTCGGTAAAGATATTTTTATCGATTAACCATTTGGAGATATATCCCCCCATAATGGCACCGACAATACCGCCGAAATAAGGAATACTGGCATAGATCCCTAACTCTTTAAGCTGAATATTCTGAGTTTTCATCAAATAGAGCGGCAGGAATGTAGTGAAAATATTCATCATCCATACATAGCAAAACCAGCCTAATATCATTCCCCAGATGCAACGGTATTTGAATAATCCGCCCCAGCTAATTTTCTCTGACTCACTGGTCAGTTTTTCCGCGGTACCACCGCCGCCTTCCTTGATATAATCCAGTTCCTCTTTGGTGATACTCGGATGTTTTTCTGGCTGGTGGTAAGCAAAAATAAAGAACACCACGAAGACCAGACCAATCGCACCGGCAATATAAAATAAAGAACGCCAGCCCAACGGCACGATGATAGCCACCAGAATCGGCGGAGCAATGGCCGGCCCCCATTTTGAGGCGGCATCCCAGAAACCCGTCGCCAGCGCGCGCTCTTTTTTAGGGAACCATGAGGCCGTAATTTTGGCTGCACCAGGCCAGCAGGGGGCTTCAGTAATCCCTAAAATTCCGCGAGCGAAAATCAGGGTCATCATACTGCTGCACGCCCCTGTCAGCATGGTGGCGCCGCTCCACAACGCGACGGCCCAGCCATAGACTTTTTTAGGACCAAAGCGGTCAACCAGAAAACCAGCAGGGAGTTGGCACAATGCGTAAATCAGCGCGAATACCGACCCCAGAAGTCCAATATCGGTATTGGACAGATTCAATTCTTTCATCATATCGGGCGCTGCAATGGATAAACTCGCACGATCCAGATAGTTAATAATCCCGCCGATTAATAAGAGGAAAACAACAAACCATCTTTTACCGCCTCGTTTTTTTACTACGGCACTTTCTTTTACGGTCGTGTTCATAAATTAAACCTTTATTTTTGTAGGGTACAAAGGAGTTAAATAATATTTTTTCGTTTCGCCAAAGCCAGTAATCCTTCTGCGGACAAGGATTTATTTTCCGGTGCGACGGTTATTTTTCCGTTAAACCACGGGTCATGATCAATTAAGGTGGCGAACGCGAGTTTGAGAACTTCTTTACCGCATACCACGATGTGCGTATCCGGCGGACAGTCAAATGCCCGACTATTTTTAACTGCCTGAAGGTCATCCTGTAATACGGCGCCAAGCAGTACGTTCGCTTTCTGGTTCAGTGATAAGGAAGCAAACATGTCCAGCACGCGAACCGAGAAACAGGTGCGGGAAAGTCCGGTTTGCAGGCACTGGCTGGCCCCTTGCAATAACGAGGGGCTGTCGATGCTGGTCGCGAATTGATGCTGTAAAGAGCTGGCGAGGATAGTATGTCGGGTAATGACTTCCAGAAGCTCGCCACCCAGGGTGGTTACGCAGCCTTCAATGCGGTTTTGCGCATCAATTTTGACAAATTTAGAATGCGATCCCGGTAAAATGATCAGCGCAGGCCCACGGATATCAAGGCTACTGAGTACGCCAATTGCTTCCGTTTCTTCGCCGCGCATCATGTCCATCTGCTCGACGTTATCCAGTGAGACGGCACCTTTGTGATTTCGTATGCCAGGAACGAACCAAATGGGTTCATCGGTAATCTCTGGCAGATGCGCGGGCGTCATGCCTTCTGCCAGTTCTTTTAATCCGGCAGGGGCGACGAGATGGGGGATCTCAAATAAGCCCACGTTGGAGGTAATCATTCCGGCTGAGAGGTAAATAACCTTTGCGTCGCAAGGGATGCCAGCTTTCTGTTTCACGTCCTGTACGGCGTCGCTGACACCTTGCATCAATGTGGCCGTACTGCCGGTAATGGCAGTGTCACGCACGCCAGCGGCACGCGCCGCTTCTGCGAGTAATGTTCCGTCCTGCCAGGCGCAGACGCGGGTATTCGTTGTTCCGGTATCAATGGTAATAATTGTCATGTTGTTTTCACCTTATTGCGGGTTATTTTGTATCGCGCGGGCGATGGCGCTCGCTCCGGTTATTGCCAGCATGTCGATACTTTCCGCATCGGAAATAATGTGGAAGCGCGCATTACGTTCTGCATAATGTGAAAAGATATAGTGGTATAAGGTGCAGCGTGACGCATTCCCAATGAGATAGACGTCACCGTTAAGATTAAATCCCTGGTGTTGGGCATCTGACAGCAGTTTTAGATCGTCGCAGGCCATCGCGCTTTCAAGAAATAATTTTCTCTGCGCCGCCGTGGTCGGTAAGGAAAATTGTAAGAAGCGCGTCATTAATACGGTACGCAGGAAACCGCTTTGCGAAATGGAACGGTACGCCGCATCAATAATCGTTTCATCTAAAACAGCGTCTTCAGCATTCTCTACGCTGGAGGCAACGAATGTCTGTTTCAGAATGGCGGCATAAATTTGACCGCTGAGTGAGGTAATGCTGCCGGCAATTTCTCCTTCTTCGTTGATGGAGATGAGTTTGGTGGTTGAGCCCAGTTCAATCAGCGTGCAGGGCAATGTGGGTTGCCAGGCTAACAATACGCCTGCGGCCTGGGTTTCTTCCCCGCGCATGAGGTCGATGCCCCTCAGATCCTCCCACTGTGCCGTGGTTTTATTTTTTATCCCGGGAATCAGTATCACCGGGATATTCAGCGGCAGAAGGGTATGACCAGCGAAACGCACGGCATGTTTAGCCAGTTGCTCAATACCTGCCGGCGCTTCCCGGTGCGGTATTTCATGAAGTCCCAGATTAGAGGTAATCATTCCTGAGGCAATAATAAATTCAATCTCCTCAGTCGACAGTGAGTGCCTGCTGAGCAATGCTTTTATTCCGGAGGCCATCTCCGTTTTCAGAAATTCATTACTTCCCTTATCAATGGTGGAATTTACACCGGCCTGGATAACAGACCTGTCGATGACACGGAGGTCGCCTGAATCCATAAGATACAATCGTGTTGCCGACGAGCCAGAGTCAATAATAATAAACATGACTATTCCTTTGTCGTTTAAAGGCTGCGGGTTAAAAGATCGCGAAGCATCGTCGCATCAGGCACGCGTGGATTATTGTTTAAAACCACATTCATCGTGGTTAGCACGTTATTAATGATCCAGTCGAAATGCGCTTCCTTCACGCCAAGTTCGGTCAGCGTCGGGAGCATATTGATGCCTTTCAGGAAATCGGTCACTGCGGCGACACTGCTTTGTGCCGCTTGCTCGCTGGTCATTCCCTGCGTGTTAACGCCCATTGCCTGCGCGATGGCGGCAAACTTCTCTGGAGATGCGGACCAGGTGTATTCAAGAAAGGCCGGATAGACCGCGGCAATCCCTTCTGCATGCACCACATCCAGCAATCCGCCCATCGGATGTTGCAGTGCATGCGGTAATGTCGTTCCCGCACAGTCGATCGCCATTCCCGCGAGTGTGCTGGCCAGCGTTACCTTTTCCCAGGCGTCCAGACAGCTCACGTCTTCGTAAACCCGCGGCAGGTTTTTTGCCAGCAGACGAATGGCCTGCAGGGAAAGCATCTCACTGAATGGATTTGCGTTGCGCGAGATATAGGATTCCAGGGCATGGAAGAGAACGTCTGCACCCGGTCCGGCGATAACGCGTTTGGGCAGGGTGAGCATCAGCTCAGGATCGATAATGGCGGCGACAGGGTAAATGAGTGGATTGACCAGCCCCTTTTTGTCATGCGTTTGCGGATTGGTGAACACGGCAGTACGGTTCGCTTCACTGCCGGTACCGGCAGTGGTGGGGATTAATATCACCGGCAACGCGCGCTGTGCCTGTTTTTTGCCAAACACATAATCCCAGATACTGCCTTCATTACAGGCGCAGAAGGCGATGCCTTTGGCCATGTCCATTGCACTGCCGCCACCGATTCCGATAACCAGATCGCAGCGTTCGTCTCTGGCCAGTGCCGCGCCTTCCTCAACCAGTGTCGAAAGTGGATTCTGCATAAAGCGATCGTAAATGGCAAAGGCAATACCGGCGTCAGAAAGCGCCTGTTGCGCACGTTCGAGTTGACCCGTGTGTTTGGTGCTGTCAGACACGACCAGCAACACATTACGCCCGTGCTTCGACGCTATCTCGCCTAACTGATTGAATTTACCCGCGCCGAAATAAAACTTAACCGGATTGCTGTAATCGAATGCGCTCATCATTTCTCCATGTTGTTCGTATATACGGACTATGTTCGTGTATGTGATTATGATTGATCTGTTTCTGCGCTAAATGCAATTCCTTTTGGTGAAACAATGAGCACTGTCACACTTTGAATGTGAAGTATCGGCAGACGGTTTTCTTCCTGTCGGCTTTGTAAAATCCGCAATCAGTCCTATAGTCCACTGAGTTTCTTTGTTTACAGGATCCTCAAATGCGTTTTAACGGACTGAATAAAGGTTTTTTCCTTTTTCTTCTCGCTATGGTGACATGGGCTTTCTTCGATGTGCTGTCGCCGTACTTTTCCGCCATCTTATGGGCCGCAATTCTGACGGTTATCTTCTACCCGGTTAAAAATAAGCTGCGTTCGGCATTGGGGGAGCGTAACGGGGTCGCGTCTCTGTTGACGCTGGGTATCATCTGCCTGATTGTTTTCATCCCGTTAATGCTGATCCTCTCCTCGCTCGCCGTTGAACTGAACGTGGTCTACAACAAGTTGCAGCACAACGACGCTCAGTTCCCGGAGGTGGTAGCAAGTTTGTTTGCACATATGCCGGAGTGGGCGCGTTCGTTTCTTGCCGATCACGGTCTCGATAACGCTGCCAAAATCCAGCAGAAACTGTCTGATGTGGCATTAAAGGGCGGGCAATATCTGGCCGGTAGCGCCTTCCTGATTGGCAAAGGCACCTTCGGTTTCGCGATCAGTTTCGGCATCATGCTCTACTTGCTCTTTTTCCTGCTCAAGGATGGGCCGTATCTGGTTCGGCAAATTCTCGACTCGCTGCCGTTGTCGAATTTCGTTAAGCAGCACCTGTTTGCAAAGTTTGCCGCGGTCTCACGGGCGACGGTGAAAGGCACCGTTGTGGTGGCGATCGTGCAGGGGACGCTGGGCGGGATTGCGTTTTACATTGTCGGTATTGATGGCAGTATTCTGTGGGGAGCATTGATGGCGTTCCTGTCGCTGATCCCCGCCGTGGGTTCCGCGATTATCTGGGTGCCAGCGGCTATCTATCTCTTTTCGACGCAGCAACTGTGGCAGGGCTTTTTCATCGTCGGCTTCTTCGTGGTGGTGGTGGGATTGGTGGATAATATTCTGCGCCCCATTCTGGTCGGCAAAGATACCAAAATGCCGGACTACCTGATTCTGATCACCACGGTGGGCGGAATGGAGATTTACGGCATCAATGGGTTTGTTATTGGTCCGCTCGTTGCCGCGCTGTTTATCGCCTGCTGGAACATTCTCTCTGGTCGCGATCACGAGGGGAATGCCGAAGAGCTCGATAAAGATTTTATTGAGGATGGCATCCACGAGGACAAGAAACCGGAGTGATCGTCAACCACCGGATGGCGGCAGATGCCCCATCCGGCTCCTGTTAATGTCCAATCATCCTTGCTTCAGGTATCAGACGGAAGTAAAGCTGCTCCGGCACCGGACTGTCCCAAACGCCCATCAGCATCGCGAATGCAATGAGGGCAAACATAATGCCGAGTACCAGCAGCGTCATCGCCATACCTGACAGCGTTCCCCGGCGCGTTTCTGCCTTTCCCGTTGGTGTGTGCAGGGAAAATGTCAGCGTTGAGGCGACCGGGCAGGATTCCACGCAGGTCATACAGCCGGTGCATTCAACCGTTCGCACCTGAATCAGCTTATCCACCGGGATGCGCGACGGGCAGTTTTTGGCACATTTCCCGCAGTCGATGCAGCTTTGCGCATTGCGGCGGATTTTGAATGGTGAGAGCAGGGAAAGTAGCCCGAGCAGGGCGCCATAGGGACACAGATAACGACACCACGCGTTGCGAATGAACAGGCTTATCACCACCAGTAAAGCGACGCTCAGCAGCGTGATCGTGCCGATGTTACGAAAGAAATCGAGCATCTTCACATCGATAATAATGCCGTAGGCCGACATCATAAAATACGGAATACCCTGTGCCGGCATCGACAACGAAATGTAGAGAAAAAAGGCCAGCAGCAGATATTTCAGGCCGCGCAGGGGGATATCCAGCCAGCGAGGCAGCGAAAAGTTGCGACCAAATAATGTCTTACCTGCATCGGCGATAAGTTCAGACAGCGTACCCACCGGGCACAGCCACGAGCAGAACGATTTCTTGAGCAGCAGGCCGATCAGCATAAACGCGACCAGCAGGAGCATGGCGGCGGCGTGAACAGGGGGCAAAATGCCGGTCTCCAGCGTGTAGCGCAGGTTCATCAGACCCGCAATGGGTAACCAACCCTCAATGCCGCCAGGTCGGGGAACGTACACACTGGACCCACCGGTTTCGTAATAACGTACCCAGTAGTAAAACGTCACGCCAATGTAAATATTGATCGCCAGCAGCAGCCACTGTGTGGCTTTGCGCCAGGTGGAGGCATTACGCCAGTCGTTCCACGGCAATTTGCCGCCCGTTGTTCCTGGGCGGCGTTGCCAGCGCTTTCTGCTTTTTTCGCTCATTGCCTTCTGACTTCCATAAAGTGGCATTTTGAATACCACTATCCTACGGCTATCCCTTTGAGCCAGCGTTGATTTATATCATCGCCTGATAAATGGGCAGCTTTCGCTGCCCTCAGACCGCTGACAAAGAAGGAAAAAACGTGGTTTTTCCTTCTTTGTGATGATCAGCCGAAAACCAATGAATTGATTTTCCTTGTTTTTAATTAGGTGATCTCTGCTTGTCCGGTATCGGGATGAGGTTTGTCATCACTACCAGGGCAGCTTTCGCTGCCCTGAATTTATGGATGAGGGTTAAACCGCGCGAGTCGTTGTCGCAGCAGGCGATTTTCCTGGCGTAAACGGGTGTTCTCTTCCAGTAGCGTTAGCGCCACGGCGATCCCCGGCCAATCGAGCGCCAGTTCTTCACGTAGTCGCAGGGCGCGCTGCACCACGGCGGCCGCATGATCGTCAAACTGCCAGTTGTCCGCCGTTTCGGCATAAGGTTCGATGACGCCCAGACCCACTATCTCATTCAGGTCTTCCTCCGTCACGCCGGTATGCAGGCAAAACTCGGTAACCGTAAAGGTGATGGTGACGTTAGCCATTATGCTCTCCCCCAATCTTTGCGCGGATCAAATCCTGACTGTGTTTCTGCCAGTTGTTGCCACAGCGCCGTTGCGCGTTCATCCGGTTTCGGCGGCATCACAATCTTAAGCACGACATACAAATCACCGGTCTGTTTTTTGCTAACCAGACCCTTACCTTTGATGCGTAACCGTTGTCCAGCCTGGCTGCCGGGGGGAATGGTGACCAGAATGCTCTCTTTCAGTGTGGGGACGGCAATTTTCGCACCCAGCGCGGCTTCCCACGGGGCGAGCGGCACCACAATTTCCAGATCCTGATTAACGATATCAAACAGGGGATGCGGCGCGATGTGGATAACCAGCCACAAATCACCGTTCGGTCCGCCGTTTTCACCCGGCGTACCCTGGCCTTTCAGACGAATGCGTTGGCCATTGCCGACGCCTGCCGGGATCTTCACGTTCAGGGTTTTCGGGATTTCATGTTCAATCATGCCAAACGCATTGTAGACCGGCAGGTTATAGCTGATGGTTCGGCTGTGTTCCGCGAGCGTTTCTTCAAGAAAAACCGCAACTTCAATTTCAATATCATGTCCCCGGCTGGCACGGTGCTGGCGCGACTGGCGCGCGTGCTGACCAAAAATAGAGGAGAAAATATCGTCGAAGTCTTCGGCGTTGTAGCTCTGGCCCTCGCCCTGCTGGAACTGGCGATTGAACTGTGGGTCATTGCGGTGTTGCCAGAGCCGATCGTATTCGGCGCGTCGCTGTTCATCGCTCAGCACTTCCCAGGCTTCGGCAACCTCTTTAAAGCGGGCTTCGGCATCGGATTCTTTGCTGACATCGGGATGATATTTGCGGGCCAGTCGGCGGTAAGCGGTCTTGATAGTCTTGAGATCGTCCGTCGGCTTCACGCCCATGATGGCGTAATAATCCTTTAATTCCATAGCGTTCTCTCGGGTTAATCAATACAGGCTAAAGGAAGCCCTGAAAAGGTGTCACCAGTAAGTGTAGGGTAATCCTGTCGCGGGCGAATGCCAACCCGCGAGACAACATAACTTTACAGCCCGGAGGTTGCGTAAAACACGCCAGCCGTTAAGATAACTCGCGTCAATGAGTGAGGGTGTAATGGCGAAACGTCAACGGATGGGATGGTGGTTCCTCTGCCTGGCATGTGTCGTGGTGATAGTTTGTACCGCGCAGCGCATGGCGGGCCTGCACGCGTTGCAGATGGAAACAACCACCATCACGGCGACGACATCGCCGACGTCCGGGGCAGAGGAAACGTCACCCGCGACCCCATGCGAGCTCAGTGCGAAATCGCTGCTGACTGCGCCACCGGTTGTTTTTGAGGGGGCGATTCTCGCGCTCTGTTTACTCCTCGCCTTGTTAACCCCGTTCAGGACGGTTCGCTTACCGTTCTTCCCACTGCGCGTTATTTCCCCTCCCGGACTCCGGGTGCATCTCCGATTCTGCGTTTTCCGCGAATGACAGAGCGGCTGTTTCGTACCGTTAGCTAATCATTCATGGAGAAAAATTATGATTTATGCCTTCAGGCAGGCACTGATCTGCCTGTTATTACTCTGGCTGCCCGCGTCATGGGCAGCAGAGAGCGGCTGGCTGCGTTCCCCGGAGAACGACCACGCCAGCGTACGACTGCGCGCCGATACGTCAGCGCAGGGGGAAACCCGTCTGTTGATCGACGTTAAACTGGAAAACGGCTGGAAGACATACTGGCGCTCGCCGGGGGAAGGCGGCGTTGCGCCTGCCATCACCTGGAAAGGAGAGATGCCGACGGTGGACTGGTTCTGGCCGACACCGGCCCGTTTTGACGTCGCCGGTATCACCACCCAGGGCTATCACCAGCAGGTCACGCTTGTGCTGGCCGTCCGGGGACCTGCGCCCAGCCGCATCGCTGGCGTGCTGACGCTCTCCACCTGTAGCAATGTGTGTCTGCTGACCGACTATCCGTTTTCACTCACGGCGTCTTCGCAGGATGCCGGGTTTGCGCATGACTATGCGCAGGCGATGGGGCGCGTACCCCTGACGCAAGGTCTGACACAAACGCTGAGCGCCAGTGCGCGTAGCGGTGAGCTGATCGTCGAGGCGCAGCGCAGCGGTGGTTGGATCTCGCCAGCGCTATTCCTTGATAGCGTAGAGGATGCGGATTTCGCCAAACCGCTTATCCGGGTCGACGGAGACAGACTTCGCGCGACGGTGCCGGTTCACGATAGCTGGGGAGAAGGGGCGCCGAATCTGCGTGGCAAATCGCTCACGCTGGTGCTGGCAGATAACGGCGTGGCGCAAGAGAGCCAACTTACCGTTGGCGATGAGCCGGTGTCCGAGCACGCCGGGCTACCGCTCTGGCAGGTGATCCTCATGGCGCTGGTGGGCGGATTGATCCTCAATCTGATGCCCTGCGTGTTGCCGGTATTGGGGATGAAACTGGGCTCCATTCTGCTCGTCGAAGAGAAAAACCGTCAGCAAATACGACGCCAGTTTCTCGCCTCGGTGGGCGGTATTCTGCTCTCCTTCATGGCGCTGGCGCTGCTGATGACCGTGCTACGACTGAGCAATCAGGCGCTGGGATGGGGGATCCAGTTCCAGAATCCGTGGTTTATCGGTGCGATGGCGCTGGTGATGTTGGTTTTCAGCGCCAGTCTGTTCGGTCTGTTTGAATTCCGTCTGCCGTCATCAATGACCACCCGACTGGCGACTTACGGCGGCAACGGTCTGGCAGGACATTTCTGGCAGGGCGCGTTCGCCACGCTGCTGGCAACACCGTGCAGCGCGCCGTTTCTCGGCACGGCGGTGGCGGTGGCGCTGACGGCGTCGCTGCCCGTGCTGTGGGGGCTTTTCTTCGCCCTCGGCGTCGGGATGAGCCTGCCATGGCTGCTGGTCGCGCTGCGTCCTGGTCTGGCGCTTCGTCTGCCGAAGCCGGGACGCTGGATGAACGGGCTGCGACGCTTGCTCGGCCTGATGATGCTCGGTTCTGCCCTCTGGCTGGCAACGCTGCTTCTGCCTCATCTGGGTTTTACCTCCCAGAGTGCGGCGAAAGAGAGCGTCCACTGGCAACCGCTCAGTGAACAGGCGATTACCGATGCGCTTGCGCAGAATAAGCGCGTATTCATTGACGTGACCGCCGACTGGTGCATTACCTGCAAGGTTAATAAATACAACGTACTGAACACCGACGCGGTGCAGGCGGCGCTACAGCAGCCGGATGTTGTGGCCCTGCGCGGCGACTGGACGTTGCCATCCGATGACATCACCGCGTTTCTGACATCCCGCGGTCAGGTTGCCGTACCGTATAACCAAATTTATGGCCCCGGCTTACCGAAAGGTCAGGCGCTGCCGACATTATTAACTCGTGACGGTCTGTTAAACATGCTGGCCGGGGCGAAAGGAGAAACACCGTGAAGTTACTGATAATCCTGTTATTTTCCCTACTCAGCGCGTTCAGCTTCGCCAAAGAAGGTGCGCCGTTTACCCCAGCGCAGGAAAAACAGATCGAAGCTCTCATTCAGGAGGCGCTGTTTAACGATCCCGCCAGTCCGCGCATTGGCGCAAAACAGGCAAAACTGACGCTGGTTAACTTCACGGATTACAACTGTCCATACTGCAAACAGCTTGATCCTCTGCTGGAGAAAATCGTGGCGAAATACCCTGACGTGGCGGTAGTCATCAAACCGTTGCCGTTCAAAGGCGAAAGCTCGGTATTGTCTGCGCGCACGGCGCTTACCACCTGGCGTGAATATCCGCAGCAGTTCCTCGCGCTGCATGAAAAACTGATGCAAAAGAAGGGGTATCACACGGACGTTAGCATTAAGCAGGCGCAGGAAAAATCGGCTGCCACCCCGGTCACGCTGGATGAAAAAAGCAATGAAACGCTGAGTACCAATCTGCAACTGGCACGATTGATTGGCATCCAGGGCACGCCGGCGACAATCGTTGGTGATGAACTGATCCCTGGCGCCGTCTCCTGGGAGGTGCTTGAAGAGGTCGTCAAAGAAAAACTGGCGGTGGCGAATGGTCAGTAAGCTGCGGCGCTGGCTGCGTGAAGGTCTGATTTTTCTGACGCTGCTGGCTGGCGGGATGCTGCTGATGGATGCCTGGCGCGCGCCGCAGGCGCCGACTTCTTTCAACAGTACGCCGCTCAACACGTTGGATGGAGAACGGGTGACGCTGGCGGCATTGAGCGAGGAAGAACCGTTGCTCATCTATTTCTGGGCCACATGGTGTGGCGTCTGCCGCTATACCACACCGGACGTTGCCCGCTTGCAGGCACAAGGGAAGAACGTGCTGACCATCGCGCTGCGCTCGGGAGATGAACAGACGCTCACGCGCTGGCTGGCGCGTAAAGGGATTTCCTTTCCCGTGATTAACGACGCCGACGGGGCACTTTCCCGCCGTTGGGATATCAGCGTTACCCCCACGCTGGTCGTGGTGTCGAAAGGGCAGGTCGTTTCAACCACCAGTGGCTGGACCAGCTACTGGGGGATGGTCCTGCGGCTATGGTGGGCGAAAGTCAGTTGAATAAAGCGCCGGGGAAACCCGGCGCTTTTATGCCATAAAATAGCCGTAATAATACGCTATTCAAATATTTAAGACGAAAGTTAAGCCGTGTTGATTATATATTCTCTCGGTTTTTATTATTGCAAATTACCAGGAGTGATGGCATATCATGTGACGATATTACGATGTTAATGCTTACAGGGATTATAAAGAAATGCGCAAGGGTAAAATTATTGTTGCATCAATGATGGTGCTTTGTGTTCTTATTTTTCTGATTGCGGTCGCCTGGTTTATGTTGTTTCAGGGGGAAATGACGGAACCGACGGCAGAAGAAAAAAATGCCGCTGTTTTACAGGCTGCGGGCTTACTTAAAGCGGATTCTCAGGATAAAAAATCGAGAGAGAACCTGTATCAGCGTTCGATTATCGAGCGCTCGGTGAATCTGGATTCTGGCGAGTGGGTGACGGATAAAACGGCCGCACAAGGATGTAAAAAACTCGCTCCGGACCATGATCCCGCACAGATTCGCCAGCGCTGTACGCTGGCAGACGTTTACCTGGTAAAAGATAAGTATAATAAGATTCAGCAGGTTATCATTCCTGTTTCAGGCAAAGGCGCGAAATCGATGATGCACGCGTTTCTCTCTCTGGGACTGGACGGTCGTACGGTGAACAATCTGTATTATTACCAGCAGCGAGAGACGCCATTTCTGGGGGCCAGAGTGAAAGATGAAAACTGGCGTCAACAATGGCCGGGGAAAAAAGTGGCAGATGACAATGGAACGCCGGTGCTGAAAATAGTTCAGGAGAAATCAGGGAAGAATGATGAATATACCGTTGATGGTATTTCCGGTGCGACGCTGACGTCAAAGGGCGTTGAAAAGAGTATTAACTACTGGATCAGTGAACAGGGCTATGGCCCATTTTTACAGCGGTTAAAACAGGACCCAGAGATGTTGAATCGCTGAGTGATTTTCGCCTGCGGATAATTTCATTTAAGCGAGTGGGCGCAGCATCATTAATTCCTTGCGGATTTACGCAA
The DNA here is from genome assembly GCF_950098555.1 of Citrobacter sp. T1.2D-1. Lineage (NCBI taxonomy): Bacteria > Pseudomonadati > Pseudomonadota > Gammaproteobacteria > Enterobacterales > Enterobacteriaceae > Citrobacter > Citrobacter sp. T1.2D-1. Next base: position 152,307 of record NZ_CATNHH010000002.1, on the reverse strand, counting down.
TGTAGTCATTCAATTCCAGACGGCGAGTGGGTATATTACCCGCCGTCAGATTTCGCCTTCCATCACATATCGATGAAATAAATTTACATAAGTTGTCACCCGTTGACATTTTTATGATCCAGGTCATGTACAACACCAGCAAAAATCGATAATGATAATAATTATCATTTGTGTTCTTTGGTGCGTAACGTGCGTAAGTTTTGCCTCTCACTGCAGGTGACTCTCTTCAGTCTGTTCATAAGCGTTAGCGTATGGGCCACGACAAACTATGCTCCGTTTATTGAGGATATTGAGCAACGCCTTGATAAAACAGCAGAACTTTATTCTCAGCAACAAACCGATGAGGCGCGTCGTACGGTGCAAATGGCCTACTTCGAAGTGTTCGAAAACCTGGAAGGCCCCATTCGCATCAACATTTCTGCCAGCAAAAGCTACGAGATGGAGAGCGCGTTCGGTGAAATCCGGCGGATGATTGGCGAGAAGAAACCGATCGCAGACGTGCAGTCGAGAATTGACTGGCTGAAGGCATCGTTACGTGAAGTCGAACCGGTGCTGGACGGCGGACACCGACTGGTCGCGGAAGAACAGCACAGTGCGCTCACCCGAACGGATATCGCCGTCCACTGGCAGGAGAGCTTCCGGACGATCGACGATCTGCTGGCCCAGGCGGTGAACGACTATCAGTCAGGGAACTACGTCACCGCCAGTCAACACGTTCAGCAGGCGCACTATCAGGGATTCAAAAACTCTGAGATGGAAATGTCGGTCAGGCAGAATCGCTCGGCCAAAGATGCCGCCGCTATCAACCAACAGTTCTCCGCGCTGATTGCCCTTGCCGCCCAACCGGATCGCCTCAACGACGTCTCTTATCAGGTCACTACGCTGTTACAGGATATCGAGGATATTCTGCCCGGCCTGCCGACAACCCGCGACGATCAGCAGATTGCGCCTTCGCAAACTGCGGATAACGCGCTGGCGGTGGAGGAGGGGAGTTCGCGCACAAACTGGGGTGAAGTGGCGGAGGGCATTAATCAGAGTATTCAGGAGGCTATCGCGCGGTATCAGCGCGGCGAGGCGCAGAATGCCATTCTGGATGTGCAGGACAGCTATTTCGACCGCTTCGAAGCCAGCGGCATGGAAAACAAAATCGGCTCCCGTGATTCGGCGTTTAAAACCACGCTGGAGGCCTATTTTACCCGTCTGGTCAGCCTGATGAAGGCCGGTCAGCCGGTGGAAAGACTCCAGTCAGAAGCCAGCGCGCTCGGGCAGGATCTGCAAAAAGCGGTAACGATGCTTGGCGAAGGGGAAGAGACGCAGTGGAGCCTGCTGCTCTATAGCCTGATGATCATCGTCCGTGAAGGGCTGGAAGCCCTGCTGATCGTGGCGGCAATTGTCGCCTACATGGTGAAAAACAATCATCAGGATAAGCTGCCGCTGATTCGCCAGTCGGTGATCGTCGCACTGGTTGCCAGCGTGATAACCGCCGTGATTTTCCAGTTGCTGTTTACCAACTCGGGCGCCAGTCGGGAGTTGCTGGAAGGCATCACAATGCTGATTGCGGTCGTGATGCTTTTCTTCATGAGCTACTGGCTGCTGTCCAAAGTGGAAGCCCGACACTGGAAGGCCTGGCTTGAAGGCAAACTGTCGCACTCGCTGTCGAAAGGGTCGCTGGTGGGACTGTGGCTGACCAGTTTCCTCGCGGTCTATCGTGAAGGCGCCGAAACGGTTCTGTTTTACTACGCCCTGATAGGCGATGCCAACGATGTCGCCGGACACATGGCGATCGGCGCGGGCTTTGTCATTGGCTGTGTCGTATTACTGGCGGCGTGGCTGGTCATGCGTTATTCGGTGGTGCGTCTGCCGCTGAAACCCTTCTTTATGTTTACCGGCAGTTTTATGTACCTGATGGCCTTCGTATTTGCGGGCAAGGGGGTTCTGGAACTGGTGGAAGGCAAACTGTTCCAGCCAACGTTGATTAACGGCTTCCCGGAAATCAGCTGGCTGGGGATTTATCCCTATGTGGAAACGCTGTTACCGCAGGCGGTATTACTGCTCGCTGCGCTGGTTGCGCTGTGGGTGATGCGGCGTAAAAGCGCCGTTCCCGGGGAAACAATAAAAAACACTCTGTAGTTGTGATTTTAGACGAGAGGATATGTCTGATGACCATGAAGAAAACCCTGATTGCCAGCGCAGTGATGGCCGGAATTTTTACCGCACCGGCAGCGTTCGCCTTTAAAGAGTACCCGGCGGGCGAGCCTGTCGTGATGAATGAAATGGAGCTGGCCGCCGTTTACCTGCAGCCGATCGACATGGAGCCGCGCGGCATGGGCTTACCGGCAGCGAAAGCCGATATTCACCTTGAGGCGGATATTCACGCGGTCGAAGGCAGTAAAAACGGCTTTGGCGCAGGTGAGTGGATCCCGTATCTGACCATCAGCTACACCCTGGTCAACAGCGATACCGGTGAAAAACAGGAAGGGACGTTTATGCCGATGGTCGCCAGCGATGGCCCTCACTACGGCGCGAACGTCAAAATGATGGGTGTGGGCAACTACAAAGTGACATACCACATTGAGCCGCCGTCAAAAGCGGGTATGCACCGTCACACCGACAGTGACACCGGTGTCGGTCGCTGGTGGAAACCGTTTGATGTGAGCTACGAATTTAAATACGTCGGTCTGAACTAAGAAAACCGATGCGCCGGGATGAATGCTCGTCCCGGCTGAGTCAATCCGCTGTTCTGAGTCGATGTCATGAGTTACTTTTTCGTCACCACGCTACAGGTCTTTTTCTGCATCGCGCTACTCTCCGGTGTCCTCTGGAGTCGAAACGATCCACCCTCACTGCGCCCGTTGGGTTGGACGCTGGTAGTCGGTCTGGCGACCGGCGTGCTGGCGGGACTGACGCTCCGTGGGTCACAACCGGTACAGTTGTTGCTGGTGGGAACGGAAGTGATGGTCACGCTGCTGTTTGTGCTCAGCTTCTGGTGGGTGGGCAACCGCGTGCGCTATCTCTGGCAGGGCATCCTGGTTTTTGGCGCGGCGCGTCACTGGGCGCTCGACCCGAATCTCGGTGGATTAACCAGCACGCATGTCCTGAATACTGAACTGCTGCTGAATCTGACGGCAGTGGTCCTTGCTTTCGCCATCCTCTGTCTGGCTGGCGTGCTTTGCGCCATGCTGCTGCGCCGTATCCGCGTGTTGTTCTGGCCGTTCACCCTTATTCTGCTGGTGATGCTGTGGCTGCCGTTAAGCGGCAGTCTGCTGTTGCTGTTGATGAAACTGCAGGTGCTGCCGCTGGCAAAATCGCTGCTGAGCTTTGTGGCGAAAGTCACCAATAACGCCCCGGCGTATAACTGGATGGCGGCGGGATTACTGTTGCTTCTGGCGCTGTGCTGGCTGCCGTCGCTGCTGAGCGCCCACCGGCTGACGCGGGCTACAGATGAACCGATAGCGCATCGCCTAGCGCTGGCGCAGCGGCGTAATGCGCTACGGCTTTGGCTGGTCACCCTCGGCTGTGCCGTGGTGGTGATTGCCGGACAACTGTGGTGGGACAACGTCGCTTCTCAACCGCCGCAGCTTTCGCAAGCGATCCCGGTAACGCTCGACAGCGACGGCAGTGTCCATCTGCCGGTTGAACAACTCCGCGACGGTAAGCTGCATCGCTTTGTCTGGGTAGCTGACGATGGCAAAGCCGTACGCTTTTTCATCATCAACCGTTACCCCGACAAACTGCGCTTTGGCGTGGTGTTCGACGCCTGTTTGCTGTGCGGCGACCAGGGGTATGTGATGGAAGGCAATCAGGTGATCTGCGTTGCCTGCGGGGTACACATCTTTATCCCTTCCATTGGTAAACCCGGCGGTTGCAACCCGGTGCCGATTGAAAACTGGCACAACGATGAAAAAGAGCTGGTGATCCCCGGTAAAGAACTGGCCGCTGGCGTGAACTACTTCTCGACGGTGATGACCATTCGGGTAACCGATCCGGTCGACGGCTCAACGCTAACCAATACGGCGGCGGACTTCAAATACAGCTACGGCGGTAAGACCTGGTTCTTCTCATCCGAAGCGAACTATGACCGCTTTCGCAAGACGCCTGAACAGTTTGTCCCTGCTGAACTGAGGGAGGAGTAACGATGCTGTGGCGAATGTTACGACAATCCTGGGGACGCAACTTACGGCGTAAAGGGCTGGCGATTGTCACCGTGTTTCTGGCGGCCAGCCTGATTTCGGCGCTGCTGGCGGTGTCTATCGACATCGGCGACAAAATGTCCCGTGAACTCAAATCCTACGGCGCGAATATCCTGATTGAGCCTGCCGGGCAGGCGGCATTACCCGCACTGTTCAGCGAAAGCAGCAATCCGCTCTCGGGACAGGATTTCCTTGATGAAACCGAATTGCCGAATATCAAAGATATTTTCTGGCGCAATAACATTGTCGGTTTTGCGCCGATGCTGGGCGGTGAGGTCACCGCTAACGGTAACGCGGTGCGCATTCTGGGAACCTTCTTTAGTCAACCGGTCGATATTCCTGATGAAGAGGGATACGAAACCGGACAGAAGACGGTCAGTCCGTTCTGGCAGGTGACCGGCGACTGGCCGCAGGAAGGAGAGAACAGTACACCACAAACGCTGGTGGGACACGCACTGGCGCGACAAACAGGATGGAAAGTGGGCGATACGCTGGTAATAAACAACGCGGATACGACAATCCATGTCACTGTCAGCGGGATCCTCTCCAGCGGCGGCGAGGAAGACAGCCAACTGGTGATGCCGCTCGCGACCGCGCAGACGCTGCTGGGGTTGCCCGGCAAAGTACAGGCCATTCGCGTTTCGGCGCTGACCGTACCGGAAAATGAGCTTTCGCGCCGCGCGCGGGAAAATCTGGATGCACTGAATGCAGAAGAGTACGACCTCTGGTACTGCACCGCTTATGTGTCTTCGATTGCCCACCAACTGGAAGAGGCGATCTCCGGGGCGGAGGTGCGTCCGGTCTGGCAGGTCGCCGCGTCTGAAGGGGTGGTGATTGATAAAATTCAGTTGCTGATGGTGGTGGTGACGATTGCTGCGCTGGCGGCGTCGGCAATGGGGATCGCCTCGCTGATGACCAGCACCATTATGGAGCGCGCCAAAGAGATCGGTCTGATGAAGGCGCTCGGCGCACGCCAGTGGCAGATAATGCTGCTGTTTTACCTCGAAGCCGCCTCCAGTGGACTGGCCGGCGGGGCGCTGGGATGCGTTGCCGGATGGGGGCTGGCGAAAGCGATTGGCGTGATGTTGTTCGACGCGCCGCTCGATTTCGCCTGGATTGTGGTGCCGTGCGTACTCGTGGTTGCGGTACTGATTGCCCTGATCGGCACCTGGTTCCCGGCGCGACGCATCGCGCGACTGTATCCCGTGGAGGTGCTGTATGGCCGCTAAACGGACAATGCTTTGGTTGCTGGTGTGGCGAGCACTGCGTCTGCGCTTTCAGCGGGTTAGCGTGGTTTTTGCCGCGCTGATGGTGGGAGCGACCATCGTGACGGCGCTGAGCGCGGTATGGTTCGACATCAATACCAAAATGAGTGAAGAACTGCGCACCTTCGGCGCCAATTTCTACATCGGACCGGGGCACGGTGCGAGTATGCCACAGCAGGAGCTACAGACCCTTTTGGATGAGGCGCCGCAGGGGCTGGTTCATGGTGCCAGTCCGTGGCTGTACGGCATGGCGCGTACCGAACTGGAAAAAGTGGTGATCGTTGGCGTCTGGTTTGAATCGCTGCAAAAACTGGTGCCGTACTGGCAGGTGCAGGGGAGCTGGATTGGCGTCAGCTTTGACGATCGCAACGCGATGATTGGCGTTAAGCTGGCGGAGCGCCTCAACGTTCAGCCCGGCGATAGCGTCACGCTGGTCGATCATAACCAGCGAAAAAATCTGCAGATTAAAGGCATTGTCGAAGCGGGTGACGCCACGGACAACATGCTGATCGTCAGTCTCGACGTGGCGCAGGCCTGGCTACATCAGCCGGGAAAAATCAGCCATGGCCTGTTGAGCGTGAGTAACGATGTTGGCCAGGTCGATCGTTACGCCAGTCGCCTGCAAAGCCAGTATCCGGATCTGGAGATTCGCCCGGTACGTAAGGTATCCGCGTCCGAAGGGCAGGTGCTGGATAAAATTAAAGGGCTGATGGGACTGGTATCGCTGGTCATTCTGGCGCTCTCTTCCCTGTGCGTGAATACCACCCTGATGGCGATAGTGGGCGAACGCGCCCGCGAGTTCGCCCTGCAAAAAGCGCTGGGTGCCAGCAACGGCGACATCGTGCGGCAAATCTTGCTGGAAACCTGCATTATCGCCCTCGCGGCCGTGGTATGCGGCTGGCTGCTGGGTTATTTGCTGGCGCAACTACTGGGACTGACGGTATTCAACGCGGCAATCTCGCTGCGTCTGCCGGTGCTGCCCATCACCCTCGGATTGTCTTTACTGGTCGCCATTCTGGCGGCGATTGTTCCGGTGCGGCGCGCGGTCAGCGTCGAACCCGCTAAAGTGTTGAAAGGAGAGTAGCGCCATGTCCGTGACGCAGATTCCACAGGTGGCGATCGAAACGCGTCACCTCTATAAACGGTTCGGCGACGTTACCGCCCTGGATGATATTAACCTGCGGATTACGCAAGGGGAGTTCGTCGCCATTATGGGGGCCTCCGGTTCCGGGAAAACGACGCTGATGAACATTCTCACCTGTCTGGACACCGCAACGGAAGGTCAGGTGTTTCTTGACGGAACGGACGCCGCGGCGCTTGACGAAGAGGGACGTCGCCGTTTTCGCGCTGAGAAGATTGGCCTGGTATTCCAGCAATTCCATCTCATTCCCTTTTTAACCGCGCTGGAAAATATCATGTTGGCGCAGCATTACCATAGCGTGGTGGACGAGGCTGCGGCCAGAAAAGTGCTGGAACAGGTCGGGCTTGGGCACCGCGTGACCCATTTGCCGAGCCAGCTTTCCGGCGGGGAGCAGCAGCGTGTCTGTATTGCCAGGGCGCTGGTGAATGAGCCGCCGGTCATTTTTGCCGATGAACCGACGGGCAACCTGGATGAAGAGAATGAACAGCGGGTGTTAGATCTACTTACCGATTTACATCGCCAGGGGCGAACGATCGTGATGGTGACGCATAACCCGGCGCTTGGGCAGTTTGCCGATCGCATTTTACGTCTGCAACACGGTAAGTATCAGGGAGAGGAGGCGATGCAACATGCGCTGGCTTAACGTTTTCATTCTCTCACTGGCGGTGCTGCTCAGCGGCTGCAAAGAGGAAAAACTGGCGGTGGGCGAAACGGCCCCGGCGCTGGCGGCCTTCGATTTACAGGGCAAGGAATCCGGACTGGATCGCTGGCAGGGAAAGTCTATCTACCTGAACTTCTGGTCTGCGGGCTGCGGCGGCTGTCTGGCGGAGATGGATTCGCTGGAAACGCTAAGCCAAAAATGGGGCGATAGCGTGGTGGTGGTGGCGGTAAATACCGATCCGGGAACGGTCAGCCTGGATGCTCTGCTGGCGAAGCATCAGGTGTCGTATCCGGTCCTTCGCGACCAGATGAAGATCACTCAGGAACGGTATCAGGTCATCGGCACGCCGACCTCGGTTCTGATTGACTCACAGGGCCGGGTGCTGGAATGGCATCAGGGAATGCGTAAACCGGCTGAATTAGCCGCCACGTTCGCCCGTCTCGCGGCGCGATAAGTTTTCGGTGGAGGGATACCGCTGATGGCATTTATCTGGAACGACGAGAGCCTGACGCTCCTGCGTGAAAACGCAGGCGTCCTCTCGACGCAACACATTGCGCAGATGTTGTGCACCAATGTGACCGTGGTGCGCAATATGGCTTACCGGCTGAAACTCAGCCTGCGCGTATCAACGTATAACCAGAAGAGAATTCAACAGGTACAGGCGCTGTATGAGTCCGATGAACCGCTGACCATGAAGGAGATTGCCGCGCAGACAGGGCTTACGTTCAGCACGGTACAGTATATCGTCTATGTCAAACTGAAACATAAGCCCTACGCCACCCGCGAGTTTATCGCGTTTGAAACGCAGGATGCGGTGCATTACCGCGTGCAAAAAGAGTTTGTCGATACCGAACGTACATTGCTGCAGCAGTCGGTGGACAAGACCCGTTTTCAGGAATTGTATCTCAAAGACGGGACGACCTACTGCGCGCGTAACATCCGCCATGAGGTCATTATTTCTGAATAGCCTGAAGCCATATTTCGCTGGCTGACGAAGCAAGCGCTATCGCGAACATTCAGGATGGGTCATCTTCTCCTGACAGGAATATGAAGCATGACCCTTCTTTTTGCATTCGACCCCGAGCAGATAGTGATGATTGCCTTGACCTTTGTCCTTGCCGGGATGGTGAAAGGCGTCACCGGCATGGGGTTGCCCACCGTGGCGATGGGGATCCTCGGTTCGCTGATCTCACCGGTTGCGGCGGCGGCCATGCTGCTGTTGCCTTCACTGGTCAGTAATCTGTTTCAGTTTGGCGGTGGCGGGAATACCCGAACGTTGCTGAAGCGGTTATGGCCGATGCTGCTTACGGTAGTGATTGCCACGCTGTTGGCCAGCGTCTGGATCACGGGCGGCGAGACCTCCCGCACTCAGTTTGCACTGGGGTTGGCGCTGATGGTGTATGCGCTCTGGACTCTGGCGGGAAAACGGATCGCGGTTTCACCCCGGCGTGAAAAGCCAGTCTCGCTGATTGTCGGCTTTGCCACGGGGTTGTTGACCGGCGGAACGGGCGTTTTTGTGATGCCGGCGGTGCCGTGGATCCAGTCGCTGGGTTTCGGGAAGGATGAACTGGTCCAGGCGCTCGGTATCTCTTTTACCTTTTCCACGCTGGCGTTAGCGCTGGGACTGTGGTGGCACGGTGCGCTACCCGTGCAGTCGATGAGCTTATCGGCATTCGCCATCGTTCCGGCGCTGATCGGCCAGTGGGCCGGCACCCGTATCCGACGAGCGATCTCGCCCGTTGTCTTTAAACGCTGCTTTTTGTTCTGTCTGATGGGACTGAGCGTGGAAATGATGTTCCGTGCATCATCATCCGCGCTGTGACTTAATAACAAATTCGTGCCATCGTTAAATCATCCCCGAGGCGGAGAGGTTTGTATGACGTCAGTAGTCGTGAATGAAGAAGAAGGCGAACTGGAGTCGCGAATGGCGCTGACGGCGGCGGTGATGGCGGACAAATCGCGATCCCGAATGCTGTGTGCGCTGATGGACGGTCGGGCATGGACGGCGACGGAACTGAGTGCGGTGGCGGATATTTCGGCCTCCACCGCCAGTGCGCATCTGGCCCGTCTGTGCGAGCAGCGGTTTGTGGTTTCGCTCTCCCAGGGGCGGCATCGCTATTTTCGCCTGGCAAGTGCTGACATTGCTGAACTGCTGGAGCGCCTGATGGGAGTGGCCTGGGCATCAACGGCTTCGCGAAAAATCAGCACCCCGCCGGGTTTACGACAGGCCCGGACCTGTTATGACCATCTGGCGGGGGAAGTGGCGGTGATGCTGTTTGATACGCTGGTTTCCCGTCAGTGGCTGACGGCGGACGGCGAAACGCTGACGCCTCTGGGTGAGGAAAAACTGGCGGAACTGGGCGTTGTGGTACAGACCGGTGCGTCACGACGCAAATTCAGCTGCGGCTGTCTGGACTGGAGTGAACGACGTTATCATCTGGGCGGCGTGCTCGGCGCGGCGCTGCTGACCTGGCTTACCGGGCAGCGGTGGATCAAAACGGCTCCGGGAAGCCGCCATGTCACCTTCACGCCTTCCGGGACCCGAAAGCTGCAAATGATATTTGGCATCCAGATGATGCGCTGAATCCCGGTTTTGCGGTCTCGTTCCCGGAAAAGTGTAATATATCTGTCACAATTATGGATGACGAATAACAACGCGAGGTCGTAGGGATGAACAAATCGTTAATTGCCGCCGCTGTGGCAGGGGTTGTGATGTTGTCTTCTGCAGCACAGGCGCAAGCCGCGCCGGAAGGCTATCAGCTACAGCAAGTATTGATGATGAGTCGACACAACTTACGCGCACCGCTGGCGAATAATGGCAGCGTGCTGGAGCAGTCCACACCGAATAAGTGGCCTGAATGGGATGTGCCGGGCGGACAGCTCACCACCAAAGGTGGCGTGTTGGAAGTGTATATGGGTCATTACATGCGTGAATGGCTGGCAGAGCAGGGGATGGTGAAATCCGGCGAGTGCCCGGCACCGGAGACGGTCTATACCTATGCTAACAGTCTGCAACGTACGGTTGCGACCGCCCAGTTCTTTATCACCGGCGCGTTCCCCGGTTGTGATGTTCCGGTACATCACCAGGAAAAAATGGGCACCATGGACCCAACCTTCAACCCGGTGATCACCGATGACTCGGTGGCTTTCCGTGAGAAAGCCGTGCAGGCGATGGAAAAAGAACGTAGCCAGATGCAACTTGATGACAGCTACAAGTTGCTGGAGCAGATGATCAACTACAAAGATTCACCGTCGTGCAAGGAGAAACAGCAGTGTTCTCTGACTGAGGCCAAAGACACCTTCAGCGCGAACGATGAGCAGGAACCGGGGGTCTCCGGACCGCTGAAAGTGGGGAATTCGCTGGTGGACGCCTTCACGCTGCAATACTACGAAGGATTCCCGATGGATCAGGTGGCCTGGGGTGAAATTAAATCCGATCAGCAATGGAAGGTGTTGTCGAAACTGAAAAACGGCTACCAGGACAGCCTGTTTACCTCTGCGGAAGTCGCGCGCAATGTCGCGAAACCGCTGGTGAAATACATCGACAAAACGCTGGTAACCGAACAGGCGAAAGCGCCGAAAATCACCGTGCTGGTGGGGCATGATTCAAACATCGCCTCGCTGCTCTCCGCACTGGAGTTCAAACCCTATCAGCTACACGATCAGAACGAACGTACGCCGATCGGTGGCAAGATTGTGTTCCAGCGCTGGCATGACACGAAAGCCAACCGCGATCTGATGAAAATCGAGTATGTGTATCAGAGTTCAGATCAGTTGCGTAATGCGGATGTGCTGACGCTGAAAGCACCGGCGCAACGCGTCGCGCTGGAGCTGAAAGGATGCCCGATTGATGCGAATGGTTTCTGTCCGATTGACAAGTTTGACGCGCTGCTGAATGAGGCCGCGAAGTAAGTGAGATTCCCCCGCGCGAGCGGGGGAATTGACGGATTAAACGTTTTTGCGTTCGATGGTTTGTTCACCCCAGAAGAGCGCGTCTTTATCTGTCTTATCAAAGGCTTTAATGAGTACTTCATCGCTGCCTTCTTCCCAAATTTTTTCTGCCAGCTTCTCGTCATATCCGGCAACTTCAAATATGGCTTCGGCTATTTCTGGCGATGTATTGCGCAGACTTGCCCACTCACCGACGTGATGAGCTTTCGCTTCTTGAGTTGGCATTCTTATCCTCCCGTTGAAGATTAGCCGTTGAGCTTCACTGCCAGACCGGCAACGTATTCGCCCTGATAACGCGCAATAGAGAGTTCTTCCTGACTTGGCTGGCGTGAACCGTCACCACCGGCAATGGTCGTTGCGCCATAAGGCGTACCACCGCGAACCTGCGAAACATCAAACAGTTCTTGTGCGGCGTAGCCGATAGGGACAATCACCATCCCATGATGGGCAAGTGTAGTCCATGTGGACGTAATAGTTTGTTCCTGGCCGCCGCCTGTCCCGGTAGAACTGAAAACGCTGGCGAGTTTGCCATACAGCGCGCCGGACGCCCACAGTCCTCCCGTCTGATCCAGGAAGGTACGCATCTGACCTGACATATTGCCAAAGCGCGTCGGCGTACCAAAAATAATGGCGTCATAATCAGCCAGTTCCTGCGGGGTTGCGACGGGGGCATTTTGTGTTTTACCGCCTGCTTTAGCGAAGATTTCCGCCTGCATCGTTTCTGGTACGCGTTTGATGGTGACCTCCGCGCCATTGACTTTGCTTGCTCCTTCTGCCACCGCATGTGCCATCGTTTCGATGTGTCCGTACATGGAATAATAAAGCACCAGAACTTTTGCCATTTGCACTACTCCTCGGTTTATCGAAAGCAGCTCATTGCTGCACTTATTTAAAGATAAGTCGTGTCGACGAGAGTGCAAGCTTTAGAAACATTTCTTTGATTTATAATAAATTTAATCATGATATTTAGCGGCCTCATGCCGATGGAGCGTTCATGAATTATCATGATACATTTTTTCCGCGCGGGCTTTCTTTTGCCATAAGAAACAATTATGCGGTTTGTTTGCCGCAATAAAGCCATACGCGGACAAAGATATTACAGAATATTACAAATCTCCTCCTGAACGACCGGTGTTCACTATGCTTAGTTCCACGCGGCGAACGTTATGGCGTCAGTCATACGCCGCGAGGGGAAACTCCCCGACACCTGGGCACGACGATGTCTAATCAATGACGGAGGTCAGAAATGGCAAACCATCGCGGCGGCTCCGGCAATTTTGCCGAAGACCGTGAAAGAGCATCAGAAGCAGGTCGTAAAGGTGGTCAGCACAGTGGGGGGAATTTCAAGAATGACCCGCAGCGTGCATCAGAAGCCGGTAAGAAAGGGGGCAAAAGTAGCCACGGCAACCGTAATTCGTAAAGGCCTGGCCTGCTACCCCGGAAAATCATCACGAAAGCGTGCTATCTCTGCGTGATGATGCCACCGCCGCCGGATCCTCCGGCGGTTTTTTTTGCCTGTCAGGTTGAACTGAAATGAAACGCCCCGCAGACTATGCGCCACTGCCAGATTTACGGAACAAGGAGAGGGGCATGGTTCAACATGCGGGGAAAAAAACAGGTAAGCGCTCGCAGGCGGTCAGCGCGAAACGCGAGGCGATTCTGACGGCCGCATTAAATGCGTTCTCACAATATGGTTTTCACGGCACACGCATTGAGCAAATTGCCGAACAGGCCGGCGTCTCCAAAACCAATCTCCTTTATTACTACCCGTCAAAAGAGGCGTTGTATGTGGCAGTGCTGCGACAGATTCTGGATATCTGGCTGGCACCCTTAAAGGCCTTTCGTGAAGATTTTGCGCCGCTGGCCGCCATTGAAGAGTACATCCGGCTGAAGCTGGAAGTGTCTCGCGACTACCCGCAGGCCTCACGCCTTTTCTGCATGGAGATGCTGGCCGGTGCACCGCTGTTGATGAATGAATTGACCGGCGATCTGAAAACGCTGATTGATGAGAAGTCCGCGCTGATTGCGGGGTGGGTGAAGAGTGGCAAACTGGCGCCGATCGACCCGCAGCATCTGATCTTCATGATTTGGGCCTCAACACAGCATTACGCCGATTTCGCACCTCAGGTGGAGGCGGTGACGGGCGCAACGCTGCGTGACGAAACCTTTTTTAATCAGACGGTTGAGAACGTTCAGCGCATGATTATTGAGGGAATTCGCGTCCGTTAATTGGCTGGCGGCAGCGGACAGCTCATATCGCCTTCTTCGCACTGTAGCAGTGAGGCGAGAAACGCTTCCCGTTCGGCGGTCTTATCCGCCAGACACTGATTGGCGATCATCGCCTGAGCGCTACCGCCCTCGGTGCCGGAGCTGATGAGCGCGCAGTCGGCATCGCGCATGGCTATCCACGCGGTCTGCGCCTTTTTCAGCAGCGCCTGCTGGGGCGGGGCCGCGCGTTTCAGCGCATTCTGATACGTTTCATTCAATTCTTTGTCTGCCGTCTGGTACTGGGTAACGGCACAGGCATTCATTTCCGCTTGCGTGCTGGCATTTGCGCAATCATCGGCCAGCACCTGACCGCTGAGCAGCAGCGCAGCGCAGGTGAGTAGTATTCGTTTCATCATTCCCTCTGGATCCATAAAAAAAGGCCCCGTTTCCGGAGCCTTAATTAACCACAGCCTTAGCCAATTGTCATCAGGCTTGCGTTCCCCCCGGCGGCTGCCGTGTTCACGCTCAACGAGCGTTCGACGTACAGTCGCTCCAGCAGAATATTGCTTTCGCCACGGGCGAAACCTTGCACCGAGACAATCGCGCCTTCACGGGCTGCAACCGCTTCACACAGGGCGCGAAGCTGATCGGAATCACCGTGGAAGATCACCGCATCGAACGCCTGCGTCGTCAGGCTGTCGGTTTTCGCAAACTCAACACGGGCGGAAACCGCTGCCGGCAGACGTTTCGCCAGGTCACGGTGGAAGGCATCGTCAGGCCACAAAATCAGACTACCGACCGAGGTGACGGCGGCAAGTTGTACCAGCGCATCCTGTTCATCATCCGCGATACACAACACGCGCTCACGCGGTAACAGTGTCCAGGTGTTACGCTCACCGGTGGGACCCGGTAGCAGACGCTGCGTACCTGCCTGCGCCAGTTCGCCAAACTGCTGGCAGCGTTGGCGCAACGCAGGGCGATCGGCTGCCCACTCGCTGAGCGCTTCCAGCGGCTGGGTCAGCACAGCTTTGAGTTGGGCGTCCACCGGGTAGTCCGCATCCTGACGCGCCAGGGTTATAGACAGCGCATTCTCCGGACGGTTTGCCAGCAGACGGTAGAGATAGAGCGGCCCACCGGCTTTCGGACCGGTACCCGACAGCCCTTCGCCGCCGAACGGTTGTACGCCGACGACCGCCCCCACCATATTACGGTTGACGTACAGATTACCCACGTGCGCCGAACCGGTGACCTGGGCGATGGTTTCATCAATACGGGTGTGAACGCCCAGCGTCAGGCCGTAGCCAGAGGCGTTGATCTGCGCAATCAGCGCGTCCAGGTTGTTGCGGTTATAACGCACGACGTGCAGAACCGGACCAAAGACCTCTTTTTGCAACTCGTCAACGCTTTCCAGCTCAATCAGGGTTGGCGCAACGAATGTACCACTCTGCCACTCACGGATATCTTCGCTGTTTTCACGTGCGGCCTGGAACACGGGACGACCTTTCGCCCGCATAGCCTGAATGTGATGTTCAATGTTGGATTTGGCTTCACTGTCGATAACCGGACCGATATCGGTCGTCAGACGCCCTGGGTTGCCCATCCGACATTCGGCCATCGCGCCACGCAGCATTTTCAGCGTGTGGTCGGCGATATCATCCTGCAAACAGAGCACGCGCAGTGCGGAACAACGCTGCCCGGCGCTATCAAACGCTGAGGACAGTACGTCGATCACGACCTGTTCGGTGAGGGCGGACGAGTCAACGATCATCGCGTTCATGCCGCCCGTTTCGGCGATCAGCGGAATCGGACGACCCTGAGCATCCAGACGCGTTGCGATGTTACGTTGCAGCAGCGTCGCCACCTCGGTCGAACCCGTAAACATCACGCCGCGCACACGATTGTCGGAAGTCAGCTTCGCGCCTACCGTTTCACCCCGTCCAGGCAACAGTTGTATCACGCCCGGCGGTACGCCAGCTTCCAGCAAGATGGCAATCCCCTGGGCCGCGATAAGCGGCGTCTGTTCTGCCGGTTTTGCCAGGACGCTGTTGCCTGCGGCCAGCGCCGCGGCAATCTGTCCGCAGAAGATAGCCAGCGGGAAGTTCCACGGGCTGATACAGACAACCGGACCGAGCGGGCGGTGAGTTTCATTGTCAAAATCGTCACGGACCTGGCCGGCGTAATAGTGCAGGAAATCTACCGCTTCTCGTACTTCGGCAATGGCGTTGGCGAAGCTTTTACCGGCTTCGCGTACCAGAATGCCGATCAGCTGTTGCATCTGGCCTTCCATCAACACGGCTGCGCGATGGAGGATGGCGGCACGTTCTTGTGGCGGTGTCGCAAACCAGATGGGCGCGTTGTTCACCGCACTTTGCAACGCCTGTTCCACTTCCTCTTCACTGGCTTCACGCACATAGCCAACGATGTCTTTCGGCTCTGCCGGGTTGACCACCGGACTCATTTCCCCCTCGGCAACCGGTGTGTCGAGAATCGGTAGCGCCCGCCATTTTTGCAGCGCGCTGTTGAGCAGGGCAGAGGAGAGCGAGGCCAGACGATGTTCGTTGGAAAGATCCAGACCGGCCGAGTTATCGCGACCTTTGCCGTACAAATCGCGCGGCAGGGGGATTTTCGGATGCGGCAGACCGGTTTGACCTTCCTGTTGCGCCAGCTTCTCGACGGCGTCGACCGGATCGGCCACCAGTTCGTCCAGCGGCAGCGTGGTATCCGCAATGCGGTTAACAAAGGAGGTATTGGCGCCGTTTTCCAGCAGACGGCGCACCAGGTACGCCAGCAGCGTTTCATGGGTGCCAACCGGCGCATAAATACGGCACGGACGGTTCAGTTTGCCATCCGCGACTTTACCGGTGACCTGTTCGTACAGCGGCTCCCCCATCCCGTGCAGACACTGGAATTCATACTGGCCCGGATAGTAGTTCTGTCCGGCCAGTTGATAAATGGCGGCCAGCGTATGGGCGTTATGGGTCGCAAATTGCGGGTAGATAAGATTCGGTACGGCGAGCAGTTTCTTCGCGCAGGCAAGATAGGAGACGTCGGTGTAGACCTTGCGAGTGTAAACCGGATAGCCCTCCAGACCGTCCATCTGGGCGCGTTTGATCTCGCTATCCCAGTAGGCACCTTTGACCAGACGAATCATCAGGCGACGACGGCTACGGGTTGCCAGGTCTGTCAGGTAATCGATGACGAACGGGCAGCGTTTCTGGTAGGCCTGAATCACGAAGCCAATACCGTTCCAGCCGGCCAGTTCAGGTTCGAAGCACAGTTTTTCCAGCAGATCGAGGGAGATCTCCAGACGGTCAGCCTCTTCGGCATCGATATTGATGCCAATATCATACTGGCGCGCCAGCAGCGTTAGCGACTTCAGGCGTGGATATAACTCTTCCATCACCCGATCGTACTGGGCGCGGCTGTAACGCGGATGCAGGGCAGAGAGCTTGATAGAGATCCCAGGCCCCTCATAGATCCCGCGCCCGTTCGACGCTTTACCAATTGCATGAATCGCCTGTTGATAGGAGACCATATAGGCCTGTGCGTCGGCAGCGGTCAGCGCGGCTTCACCCAGCATATCGTAGGAGTAACGGAAACCTTTTTCTTCCAGCTTGCGGGCATTTGCCAGCGCCTCAGCAATGGTTTCCCCGGTGACGAATTGTTCCCCCATCAGGCGCATCGCCATATCGACGCCTTTGCGGATCAGCGGTTCACCGCTTTTACCGATAATGCGGTTCAGGGAGCGCGAAAGGCTGGCTTCGTTATGGGTGGAAACCAGACGACCGGTAAACAGCAGACCCCAGGTGGCCGCGTTGACGAACAGCGACGGGCTGCGACCAATGTGTGACTGCCAGTTGCCGTTGCTAATTTTGTCGCGGATTAAGGCGTCGCGCGTGGCTTTATCCGGAATACGCAGCAGCGCTTCCGCCAGGCACATCAGCGCCACCCCTTCCTGCGAGGAGAGGGAGAACTCCTGCAACAGCCCCTGGACCATACCGGCACGACCACTGGCCGATTTCTGATTACGCAGTTTATCCGCCAGTTGGTAAGCCAGTTTGTGGGCCTGTTCGGCCACCGGCTGCGGCAGACGCGCCTGCTCCATCAGCATCGAAACGGCGTCAGTTTCAGAGCGGCGGTACGCGGCGGTGATGGCGGAACGAGAGACCGACTGAGGGAGGATCTGTTCGGCAAATTCCAGGAAAGGCTGATGGATCTCTTCCTGCGGTGCCGTCGACTCATCGCCTTCGTTGGCGGCTCCGGCTAACAGCGCAGGAAGTTCTGGTAGCGTGTCATCGTTTTCCAGTTTTTCCAGGTAATTAAAGATTGCCTGCTTAATCAACCAGTGCGGAGTGCGATCAATTCGCGTTGCCGCTGACTTAATACGCTCGCGCGTTGCGTCATCCAGTTTAACCCCCATCGTGGTGGTTCCCATGCCATCTGCTCCTGTTGTTCGATAATGCACTGCTTATAGTTATCGAGAAATATCCACCATGTTGCAACTTTGTGCAACCACGTTAAATGTGACCTGTACGACAAGCTTAAAAATGAATGAAATGTTAATAAAAAAAAGATGTATGACGTTGGGAAAAGTAATAACGCTATCTTTTTCTCTGCGGCACTTAACACTTTTAAAAGGTGCAACCGGAAAAAGTGTGAGAGAGTGCAACCTGGCGAAAATTAGAGTTCATTGGCAGCAAAATTTGATGTAAATGATGTGTTAAATCGATTGTGAATAACTCACGCTTCCGGCAGGATACGGTCGCCTGGGAAATACAACATGCTTTGCCACGTTCCGGCAGGGCAATAAAACAGAAGAGTCTGGAGAGTTTATGGCAATTAGTACACCGATGCTGGTGACGTTCTGTGTCTACATTTTTGGCATGATATTGATTGGCTTTATCGCCTGGCGTTCAACCAAGAACTTTGATGATTATATTCTGGGAGGCCGTAGCCTTGGGCCTTTCGTGACGGCGTTATCCGCAGGCGCATCGGATATGAGCGGCTGGCTGTTGATGGGCTTACCGGGCGCGATTTTCATTTCGGGGATTTCAGAAAGCTGGATTGCCATCGGTCTGACTCTAGGGGCGTGGATCAACTGGAAGTTGGTGGCCGGACGTCTTCGCGTGCATACCGAATATAATAATAACGCCCTGACGTTGCCGGATTATTTCACCGGGCGCTTTGAGGATAAGAGCCGGGTTCTGCGCATTATCTCCGCGCTGGTGATTTTGCTGTTCTTCACTATTTACTGTGCGTCCGGCATTGTGGCTGGGGCGCGTCTGTTTGAAAGCACCTTTGGCATGAGCTATGAAACTGCACTGTGGGCGGGCGCGGCAGCCACCATCATCTATACCTTTATTGGCGGATTCCTCGCGGTAAGCTGGACGGATACCGTGCAGGCCAGCCTGATGATTTTTGCGCTGATCCTGACGCCGGTGATCGTCATCATTAGCGTTGGGGGCTTTGGCGATTCGCTGGAAGTCATCAAGCAAAAGAGTATTGAAAACGTCGATATGCTCAAGGGGCTGAACTTTGTCGCCATCATCTCCCTGATGGGCTGGGGTCTTGGCTACTTTGGTCAGCCGCACATTCTGGCGCGTTTTATGGCGGCGGATTCCCACCACAGCATCGTGCATGCGCGCCGTATCAGCATGACCTGGATGATCCTCTGTCTTGCGGGCGCGGTTGCGGTCGGTTTCTTCGGTATTGCATATTTCAATAATAACCCGGCGCTGGCAGGTTCCGTGAATCAGAACGCGGAGCGCGTGTTCATTGAACTGGCGCAAATCCTGTTTAACCCATGGATTGCCGGTATCCTGCTGTCTGCAATTCTTGCGGCGGTGATGTCAACGCTGAGCTGTCAGCTGCTGGTGTGCTCCAGCGCCATCACTGAGGATCTGTACAAAGCGTTCCTGCGTAAAAATGCCAGCCAGCAGGAACTGGTCTGGGTAGGTCGCATTATGGTGCTGGTGGTCGCGCTGGTGGCCATCGCTCTGGCGGCGAACCCGGAGAACCGGGTACTGGGTCTGGTGAGCTACGCCTGGGCCGGTTTTGGCGCCGCGTTTGGTCCGGTGGTGCTGTTCTCCGTGATGTGGCCGCGCATGACCCGTAACGGTGCGCTGGCCGGGATGATTATCGGCGCACTGACGGTGATCGTCTGGAAACATTTTGACTGGCTGGATCTGTACGAAATCATTCCGGGCTTTATCTTCGGTAGCCTCGGTATCGTCGTCTTCAGTCTGTTGGGTAAAGCGCCATCCCCGGCGATGCTCAAACGCTTTGCTGAGGCAGATGCGCACTACCACTCCGCACCGCCGTCGCGTTTGCAGGAAAGCTAACGCTTCAGTCCACTGAATATCAGGCCCGCTTCGTGCGGGCTTTTTTGTCGCTGTCAGCGATGACTTCCTGCAATAACCATTATTCTGCTAAGTATTTACATTCTGACATCATTATCATTACATTCCGCTTGAGTTTTTTTCTTTCGTAATGATAATCACTATCACTGTAATTTACCTTTCTTTGCATCAGTTGACTAAGAATAACGTTTAAGGGTGTCAGGCATGTTTGTTCCGTTTCTAATTATGTTGCGTGAAGGGCTGGAAGCCGCGCTGATTGTCAGCCTGATTGCCAGTTATCTGAAGCGCACCCAACGGGGTCGTTGGATTGGCGTGATGTGGATTGGCGTATTTCTGGCGGCGGCGCTTTGCCTTGGGTTAGGGATCTTTATCAACGAGACCACCGGTGAGTTTCCGCAGAAGGAGCAGGAACTGTTTGAAGGTCTCGTTGCAGTGATTGCCGTGGTGATCCTCACCTGGATGGTGTTCTGGATGCGTAAGGTTTCGCGCAACGTCAAAGTTCAACTGGAACAGGCGGTCGACAGCGCCTTACAGCGCGGCAACCACCACGGTTGGGCGCTGATCATGATGGTCTTTTTCGCCGTGGCGCGCGAAGGGCTGGAATCAGTTTTTTTCCTGCTGGCCGCCTTCCAACAGGACGTTGGGATCTGGCCGCCGGTTGGCGCAATGCTGGGACTGGCGACCGCTGTTGTTCTCGGTTTCTTACTCTACTGGGGCGGTATTCGCCTGAATCTGGGCGCCTTCTTCAAGTGGACCAGCCTGTTCATTTTGTTGGTGGCAGCAGGTCTTGCTGCGGGCGCGATTCGAGCCTTCCATGAGGCCGGATTGTGGAACCACTTCCAGGACGTGGCTTTTGATATGAGCGCCATCCTTTCGACGCATTCTCTGTTTGGCACCCTGATGGAAGGCATTTTTGGCTACCAGGAAGCCCCGAGCGTCAGTGAGGTCGCGGTCTGGTTTATCTACTTGATACCGGCGCTGGTGGTATTTGCATTGCCGCCGCGCACAGGCACAACCGCGTCCCGCACAGCACCTTGACGCTTTGCGACGCAGACATTTACTTAGTTACAACATACTTATTTAAAGGGATGGTCATGACGAATCACTTTCGCCGTAGTGCGCTGCAGCTTGGCATGGCTGCGCTGTTTGCTTCTGCTTTTACTGCCCATGCTGCGGATATTCCGCAGGTTAACGTTACGGTAACCGATAAACAATGTGAGCCGATGAGCATTACGGTTAATGCTGGCAAAACACAGTTCATCATTCGAAACCACAGTCAGAAAGCGCTGGAATGGGAGATCCTGAAGGGCGTGATGGTGGTTGAAGAGCGCGAAAACATTGCGCCGGGATTCAGCCAGAAGATGACGGCCAACCTGCAACCGGGCGAATATGACATGACCTGCGGCCTGCTGACCAATCCGAAAGGGAAGCTGATTGTCAAAGGCAGCGCGACGGCAGATGCCGCACAGAGTGATGCGTTGCTGAGTCTGGGCGGTGCCATCACTGACTATAAAGCCTATGTGACCGAAGAGACCGCGCAGCTGGTTGCGGGAACCAAAGCCTTCACTGATGCCATTAAAGCGGGCGATCTGGAGAAAGCGAAGTCGCTGTATGCACCAACCCGTCAGCACTACGAGCGTATTGAGCCAATTGCTGAGCTGTTCTCCGATCTTGACGGCAGTATCGATGCCCGTGAAGACGACTACGAACAAAAAGCTGCCGATCCGAAATTTACCGGCTTCCACCGTCTGGAAAAAGCGCTGTTTGGTGATAACTCGACCAAAGGGATGGAGAAATACGCCGATCGGTTGAATACCGATGTGCTGGAACTGCAAAAACGCATCAGTGAACTGGCCTTCCCGCCGTCCAAAGTGGTTGGCGGCGCGGCAGGACTGATTGAAGAAGTCGCGGCCAGTAAAATCAGCGGCGAAGAAGATCGTTACAGCCACACTGACCTGTGGGATTTTCAGGCTAACGTTGACGGTGCGCAGAAGATAGTAAACCTGCTGCGTCCGCAACTGCAGAAATCCAACGCGGAGTTGCTGGCGAAAGTGGATGCGAACTTCAAAAAAGTGGACACCATCCTTGCCAAATATCGCACTAAAGACGGTTTTGAGACTTACGATAAACTGACCGATGCGGACCGTAACGCGCTGAAAGGCCCGATTACGACGCTGGCGGAAGATCTCGCGCAATTACGCGGTGTACTGGGTCTGGATTAAGCACCATGCAGCATGATGATAAAAACGGCGTGAGCGAACCGTCACGCCGACGTTTGTTGAAAGGAATGGGCGCGCTTGGTGGCGCGCTGGCATTAGCCGGTGGTTGCCCGGTTGCGCACGCGCAAAAACCGCAAAGCGCGCCGGGTACCTTGTCACCGGATGCTCGTAGCGAAACACAGCCTTTTTATGGTCCCCATCAGGCGGGTATTTTGACGCCGCAGCAGGCCTCAATGATGCTGGTAGCGTTTGACGTACTGGCGACCGACAAAGGTGATCTTGAACGACTGTTTCGCCTGCTGACGAAACGCATCGCCTTCCTGACCACCGGCGGACCGGCGCCGGAAACGGCGAATCCGCGTTTGCCGCCGATGGACTCCGGGATCCTCGGTGCCTTCATCGCGCCGGACAACCTGACCATGACGCTGTCGGTGGGGCATTCGCTGTTTGATGACCGCTTTGGGCTGCAGGCACAGATGCCAAAGACGTTGCAAAAAATGACCCGCTTCCCGAATGACTCGCTGGATGCGGCGCTTTGTCATGGGGATGTGCTGTTGCAGATTTGCGCCAACACTCAGGACACGGTGATCCATGCCCTGCGCGATATCATCAAGCACACGCCAGATTTACTGAGCATTCGCTGGAAGCGGGAAGGGTTTATTTCCGACCATGCAGCACGCAGTAAAGGTAAAGAGACCCCGGTCAATTTACTGGGCTTTAAAGACGGCACGGCGAACCCGGACAGCAGCGATGCAAAACTGATGCAGGACGTGGTGTGGGTAACGGCGGAGCAGGGGGAACCAGAGTGGACAATCGGCGGGTCTTATCAGGCTGTACGTCTGATTCAGTTTCGTGTCGAATTCTGGGACCGCACGCCGCTCAAAGAGCAGCAAACCATTTTTGGCCGCGATAAGCACTCCGGCGCGCCGCTGGGTATGCAGCACGAGCATGACGTGCCGGATTACGCCAGCGACCCGGAGGGCAATATTATTGCGCTGGACAGCCACATTCGTCTGGCGAACCCGCGTACGGCGCAGACGCAGTCAAGCCTGATGATGCGCCGCGGCTATAGCTATTCTCTCGGCGTGACGCCCTCCGGACAGCTTGATATGGGATTGCTGTTTGTCTGCTATCAACATGATCTGGAAAAAGGGTTTCTGACCGTGCAGAAGCGGTTGAATGGTGAAGCGCTGGAAGAGTACGTTAAGCCGATTGGCGGAGGTTATTTCTTCGCACTACCAGGTGTTAAGCAGGCCGATCGCTATCTGGGCCAGTCTTTGCTTGAAGCCTGACAGTGAAACCCCGTCTGCGGGCGGGGTATGCTGTGCCTCACGCTTATGAAAATATTCTTTTTTTATATGATCCGTTTTTTGAAATAATTTTGTAATATCCCCGTAAGAGACTGTTGCCAGCAGAAAATGAGAATTTAGTTAACGTCAGGTAAAATTATTGTTGCGTTATTGCTAAGTTCTGATGTAATTATACGTAATAGCGGTAGTTCCCGGCTGTGATACTTATTCACTATGGAGATCGCGAATGGTAAAGTCCTCTCGTGGACACGTTTCTGACAGTTATTGCCGTCCCTTACGCGGAAGTCTCTCTTCCGGTAGCAACCTCGTCACCGCTAAATTTCACTCACTTTCCTCTCTTACTCGTGTTACTGACGCCATATTCGGTGCGCGTAGCCGTGTGTGGTGTCTTTTCCAAAGGCAAGCTATGGCTTACAAGGAAGCCAACCCTCAGATGTTCGTGCGCATAATCGCGCTGCCAGCGGCGCGTGTGATGAATACCAACAACTCAAGGTGCTATCCATGGGAAGACAAAAAGCAGTGATCAAAGCTCGTCGTGAAGCAAAACGTGTGCTGAGACGGGACTCACGTAGTCATAAACAGCGTGAAGAAGAATCGGTCACCTCGCTTGTGCAGATGAGTGGCGTAGAAGCGATAGGCATGGCGCGCGACAGTCGCGACACCACGCCTGTCATGGCGCGCAATGAGGCTCAATCGCACTACCTGAATGCTATCGAGAGTAAACAACTGATTTTCGCTACGGGCGAAGCCGGGTGTGGTAAAACCTGGATCAGTGCGGCAAAAGCAGCAGAGGCCCTGATACATAAAGATGTAGACAGGATTATTGTCACCCGTCCAGTTCTGCAGGCTGATGAAGATCTCGGCTTCTTACCTGGAGATGTATCGGAGAAGTTTGCCCCGTATTTCCGGCCGATTTACGACGTCCTGGTAAAACGACTGGGGGCATCCTTTATGCAGTATTGCCTGCGACCTGAAATCGGTAAGGTGGAAATCGCGCCGTTCGCCTATATGCGCGGACGTACATTTGAAAATGCAGTGGTCATTCTCGACGAGGCTCAGAACGTCACTGCTGCGCAAATGAAGATGTTTTTAACGCGCCTCGGGGAGAACGTGACGGTTATCGTAAACGGGGACATTACCCAGTGCGATTTACCCTCTCACGTTCAGTCAGGACTCAGTGACGCGCTGGGCCGCTTTAAAGAAGATGAGATGATAGGGATTGTCCGCTTCAGTAAAGATGATTGCGTTCGCTCGGCGCTCTGCCAACGAACGCTGAATGCGTACAGTTAAGCACCATTGTGTTCAGAGCCCGGGAGACCGGGCTTTGTTTTTATTGTTACGCAAAGAACGAACACTGTGTTTTTTAATAATACCCCACAATGAATATAAAAATATTTAAGCCGAAGTGTGATTTATATTTCACCTTTACTAATTTCGATGGATAATATTAATTTGCAAGCTAATTGTCATTCATTCTTTTCTATGCTTCACTTATTCTTCGGAAATTCCGATCTTATTAAAAAATAATAAAGAATGTTTTTAGGTTGAAAAAATGATTTTCACCAGTATTATGATTTTCGCGTATTTTAGCTATAAATTACGCGGAGATAGTAAAATTTGTTATTTAAAATGGAACTTTATGTTTAAGGACATGTGAAGAGATATTTTTGATGAAAATAAAGTCATTGACATTTCTTTCCGCGATTGCGTGTTATATTCCTGTTGCATTAGCTGCCACCACAAAAGGATATGAAATCAAAGAGGAAACTGTGGTGGGTAACGGGGGGGTTATTGAAAATGCGACTATTATAAACCCCGGAACACTCTTTCTTAAAGACGGTGCTATGAGCAATAATATTACGGTTGAATCTGGCGGGTTCTTCTTTATCATCGATGGCATGGACTATTCCAGTACTATCGAGGCTGGCGGCTCTCAATATGTCGAATATGGTTTAGCAACAAAAACGACAGTTCGTGGAACACAAGATGTTTTCGCCAGAACAGAGGGTGTGAATATTGACGGCGGGACTCAGGAAGTTAGATTCTCTGGACTGGCGCATAATACTTATATAACCAATGGCGGTACACAAAATGTCGATGGCCGTGCAATCCTGACGGAAATTGCGGACGGCAAACAGGATGTAAAAAGAGGAGGAGTAGCTGATAGCACGACGGTTAGGGGAAAAGGTTATCAATACGTGGCAGGGAGTGCAGTAAACTCTGAACTTTACGATTCGAGCGAGTTGCATGTCGTTGCGGGTGGTCGGGCCTTATATACCAGACTCTATCATTCGAGTAAGGGCTTCATAAATGAAGACGGAACCGCAGAGAAAACCACTCTTAACGATGAAAGTTCACTTTATTTAAAGGGTGGAACCGTCGAAAGTGCAGATATTTTTGGCGGCTCTTTCTATGCCGAAACAGGTAAGGTCAAAGGTGATTTCAACATCCATGGTGGTCAGATGGTTCTTTATAAAGAGGCCATGACTGAAACCGCAAATGTTAAGGTTGGCGGCCAGGGCACACTCCGACTGAATGCGGGTGCCGAAGATGTTGCATATTCACTGAAAGCCCTGCAACTGGACGGCGGTAAAGTTTATTTGCATGACATGCCAGTTAGCAAAAGCAGTGGCTGGAATACCCTGACTCTGGATACGCTGGAAGGAAAAGGTGACTTTTACATGCAAACCAATGTGTCTGCGGGGAAAAGTGATCTTCTTGATGTGACTGGAAATGCCTCTGGCGCTTTCAATGTTTTTGTCGAAGATACGGGTTCTAGCCCGGATAAAGATCAAAGTCTGTTGCTGGTAAAAACAGCAAGCGGTGATGCAACATTTGCGCTGGGTAATAAAGATGGCGTAGTCGATTTGGGTACATACCAATACACACTGAAAGAAAAAGAAGAGGGCAAGTGGTCGCTTATTGCGGATCTGACCCAAAAGCCAGAACCTGAACAACCGGGACAATCTAAACCTGAACCGAATCCAGATTCTCCCGCTGATTCTGTACCGGTGGTGAAGCCACAGCCTGAGATCGTTAAAAAACGCATCACACCCTCAACGGCTGCCGTACTGAATATGGCCGCAGTGGAGCCGCTCGTATTCGATGCAGAACTGGATAGTGTGCGTGAACGTTTGGATGGTCGCGATTCATTCAGTCGGGATGGAGCCGTCTGGAGCACGGTTTACAATACGCGTGATGACGTATCCACTTCGGCGGGGGCGGGTTTCGATCACACGCTGAGCGGGGTGACGATTGGTGCGGATCGTCATTTCCAGCACGAGAACAGTGGAATAACGACAGGCGGATTTTTCAGTTACTCACATTCGAACGTAGGCTTCGACCGTGGCGGTAAAGGCAATGTGGACAGCTACGCGCTGGGCGCCTATGCAAGCTGGCAGCATAACAATGGTCTTTATGTCGACGGCATTGTGAAAGTGAACCGTTTTGAAAATGATGTCAAAGGCCGCATGACCGGTGGCGGCGCGGCAAATGGCAGCTACAGTGCATACGGCGCGGGTGCGCATCTTGAAAGCGGGATGCGTTTGTCCGCAGGCGACCTGGGCATAACGCCTTATGCGGCCTTTACCGGGTTTACCACCGACAGCAACAAGTACACCCTTTCAAACGGGATGCGTGCCGAAGTGGACAACACGCGTATCGCTCGAGCCGAAGCTGGCCTGAAAACCGATTATCATGTGACGCTGAATAATGGCGTTGAGATTCAGCCATGGGTGAAAGCGGCGGTGAGACAGGAATACGCTGATGACAACAAGGTTAATGTGAATGATGACGGACATTTCGTTAACGATCTGTCCGGAACCCGAGGGGTATACCAGGTGGGTATTCGCGCGAAATTCACTGAGGATCTGAGTGGACATCTTAGCGCCAGTTACGGCAGCGGGGCGGATGTTGAGTCTCCGTGGCGTGCGGCTGTAGGGATAAGCTGGTCGTTCTAATTAATGCTGCGTGCAGAGCCCGGGAGACCGGGCTTTGTTTTTTAAGCATTATAAAAGAGACTGCAATTCAGTGACCATCATCGAGGGTTCGAATGGAATCAATTCAACGTTAGCGACACCGGAGCGTTGAAAGGGATCCTGTGCCAGATAGTGTTTGAGTTGCTCCTCGTTATCGCATTTCGCGAGAATCACGCCTCCTGTTCGCGGGAGCCTGCGCCCGGAAGCCAGAAAAAGATTAGCGGCGTAACCTTTTTTTAACCATTCAACATGGGCGGGAAGTTGCGCATCAATTTCATGCAATGGTTTGACATAGGTTAAGACGACGACGTAAAGCACGCTCATTGTGTTGTCCACAAATATAAAAGGGATATCACATTAACATGATTAACGGCCGATTAAATCAAGCGCAGACAGGGGGGCATTCTGGGGGGGATTGACTCGCCCTGACGGGCAGCCACGGACCTGTGCAATATGCGAAAAAAAAGCCCGTACTTGCGTACGAGCTCTTTCTTAAATATGGCGGTGAGGGGGGGATTGACTCGCTTCGCTCGCCCTGACGGGCAGCCCGTTGTCGACCCCCGGTCGGGGATTCTCATCCCCCCCGATGGAGAACATAAAAGAAAAGAGCCGATACATAAGTACCGGCTCTCATCTGAAATATGGCGGTGAGGGGGGGATTCGAACCCCCGATACGTTGCCGTATACACACTTTCCAGGCGTGCTCCTTCAGCCACTCGGACACCTCACCATATTGTTGTTCCTAACATACCGGAACGGGCGCTAATTTAGGGAAATACACCGCCTGCGTCAATCAACTTTTCCAAAAAATCGTGCGTTTACACAAACTTCAAGCAACCTGTAGGTTAATTAAGCGGAAACTGCTTTTTTTGCCAGCGCCAGCGAATTTGCTATGCTGATGATTCCGTTGAAAACGATGACAATAAGTGCGCAAAATTTCGCACAGCAACCCGCAGGAGTCAGTATGGATATCATTTTCTATCACCCTACGTTTGATACCCCCTGGTGGATCGCCGCACTGGAAAACGCCATTCCTGGTGCCAGAGTCCGGGAGTGGAAGTCGGGCGATAACGATCCGGCAGATTATGCGCTGGTCTGGCACCCACCGGTAGATATGCTGGAAGGGCGTAAACTTAAAGCCGTGTTTGCACTTGGCGCCGGGGTGGATTCGATCCTGAGCAAACTGAAAGCCCATCCCACCATGCTGGATCCCGCTATTCCTCTCTTTCGTCTGGAAGATACCGGCATGGGCTTGCAAATGCAGGAGTACGCGGTCAGCCAGGTGTTGCACTGGTTTCGCCGCTTTGATGATTACCAGGCGCTTAAAAATGAGAGCCAGTGGCAACCGCTGCCGGAATATATGCGCGAGGAGTTTACCGTGGGGATCATGGGGGCTGGCGTGCTGGGGGCAAAAGTGGCTGAAAGCCTGCAGGCCTGGGGCTTCCCGCTGCGCTGCTGGAGTCGCAGCCGCAAAACCTGGCCAGGTGTCGAGAGTTTTGCGGGTACCGAAGAGCTGGGCGCGTTCCTCAGCCAGACCCGCGTGTTGATTAACCTGCTGCCCAATACGGCGGAAACGGTCGGCATCATCAATGGAAAACTGCTTGATCAGTTGCAGGATGGCGCTTATCTGCTCAATCTTGCGCGCGGTGTCCACGTTAACGAAGATGATCTGCTGACCGCGCTGAACAGCAAAAAACTCAAAGGGGCAATGCTGGATGTCTACAGTCGTGAACCGCTGCCAGAGGACAGTCCGCTGTGGAAACATCCGCGCGTGGCGATGACGCCACACATTGCCGCGGTCACGCGTCCTGCAGAAGCCGTTGCCTATATTTCCCGCACGATTTCACATCTGGAAAACGGTGAAGCGGTGACCGGACAGGTCGATCGCCAGCGCGGCTACTGAGGTATACCCGGCAGATGCCGGGTTTCGACTAATAAACGCAGGCGATTCCTGCTATCCTTGTCGAAAAATGACCACAGGAGAGAGACATGTATCCCGTTGACCTGCATATGCATACCGTCGCCAGTACCCATGCTTATAGCACCCTGAGCGATTACATCGCTCAGGCTAAACGCCAGGGACTGAAACTGTTCGCAATTACCGATCACGGCCCGGACATGGCGGATGCTCCGCACCACTGGCATTTTATCAATATGCGTATCTGGCCGCGCGTGGTGGATGGGGTAGGGATCCTGCGAGGCATTGAAGCAAACATCAAAAACATCGAAGGTGAAATTGACTGTACCGGTCCGATGCTCACCTCACTGGATCTGATTATTGCAGGCTTCCATGAACCGGTTTTCGCTCCCCACGATGAAGCTACCAACACACAGGCGATGATCGCCACCATGGCGAGCGGCGTAGTGCATATCATTAGTCACCCCGGCAACCCGAAATATCCTGTTGATATCACGGCGATTGCCCAGGCTGCGGCGAAATACGAGGTTGCGCTGGAGATTAACAACTCCTCCTTCCTTCATTCGCGCAAAGGCAGTGAAGCGAACTGTCGCGCGGTAGCGGCGGCGGTACGCGATGCCGGCGGCTGGGTGGCGTTGGGCTCAGATTCTCATACCGCCTTTACGATGGGTGACTTTAGCGAGTGCCTGAAAATCCTCGAAGACGTGAACTTCCCGGAAGATCGTATTTTAAACGTGACGCCGAAACGATTACTCAATTTCCTGGAATCGCGCGGTATGCCGCCGATTCCTGAATTTGCTGAACTTTAACTACCACGAGCTGGAATATTTTGATGAACGAGTTTTCTATCCTGTGCCGCGTACTGGGATCGCTGTATTACCGTCAACCGCAGGATCCTTTACTGGTTCCGCTCTTTACCCTGATTCGCGAAGGTAAACTCTCGGCAAGCTGGCCGCTCGAACAGGATGAACTGTTGGCGCGTTTGCAGAAAAGCTGCGATATGGCCCAACTGGCGGCGGATTACAATGCGCTGTTTGTCGGTGCGGAGTGTTCGGTGCCACCGTATCGCAGCGCGTGGGTGGAAGGCGCGACAGAATCTGAGGTGCGGACGTTCCTTTCCGCGCGCGGAATGCCACTTGCCGAAACGCCAGCCGATCATATTGGTACGTTGCTGCTGGCCGCTTCCTGGCTGGAAGATCAGTCTGCGGAAGATGAAAGCGAGGCGCTGGAAACCCTGTTCGCGGACTATATCCTTCCATGGTGTGGCTCTTTCCTCGGGAAAGTTGAAGCACACGCCACCACCCCTTTCTGGCGGACAATGGCGCCGTTAACACGCGATGCTATTGGCGCGATGTGGGACGAACTGGAAGAAGAGACGGACGCGTAAGTGTGATTTAAATCACCTTATGCTGCAACGTGTAATTTCCATTGCATGAATTGTGTGCGTGATCTCATTCATGTTGCCTGTTTCTGTTATCATGCGCGGCATGAACATACTTCTTTCCATAGCAATCACAACGGGCATTCTCTCCGGTATCTGGGGATGGGTGGCCGTCTCTCTTGGCTTACTGAGTTGGGCAGGATTTTTAGGCTGTACGGCCTATTTTGCTTGTCCGCAGGGCGGGTTAAAGGGGCTGGCCATTTCGGCTTCCACGCTGTTGAGTGGCGTGGTGTGGGCGTTGGTCATTATTTACGGTAGCGCGCTGACGCCGCATCTGGAACTGGTGGGCTATGCGATCACCGGCGTTGTGGCCTTCCTGATGTGTATTCAGGCAAAGCAGGTCTTGCTGTCATTTGTGCCGGGCACGTTTATCGGTGCCTGTGCCACGTTTGCCGGGCAGGGGGACTGGAAACTGGTCTTGCCTTCACTGGCAGTCGGTTTACTCTTTGGCTATGCCATGAAAAATAGCGGCCTGTGGCTGGCGGCGAGGCGAGAAAGACAAAGTACGCGCACGATAGCGGAAAATAAAAAAGCGTGAGGAAATCCTCACGCTTTTTTTATCTCTGTCATCAGGATTCCGGCGGTACCGACATATGACGGTATTTCACCAGAATATCGCTCTGGCGATCGGCTTTATTCTGCAAATCCCACAGCCCGCGATCGATACCATCGTTGATAAGGAAGATGACGCCCGTTTCAATGGCGGACATCAGGCATAACATCACCGGTTCATTGGAGGTGTAGCCAATTTCACCTTCCAGCAGCCTCTGGTAATCGATAAAGCGGAACACTCCTGCCTGCACTTCATAAGACAGAATGGTTTTACTGGTATTGACCGAGGAGAGGATCTCACCGGTGCTGACGTTGACCACGCGCAGGTTCACCGCGATCTGGTCAAGCTGGTACTGTGTGTCCGCGCCAATACCGAAATAACGTGCACCCACACCGCCAGATTTCACGTTACTTTCGTAACCGATAATCGACCCTTCAACCATGATATTTGCCGCCGTCAGCGACTGTAGCGGGATCCGGTTGTTGATGGCGACAGTCCCGTTTTCCTGGGCGGCACGAATGATTTTACGTTCATTCAGCAGGTTTTGCAGGCCCTGGCGCTCCAGCGGTACAAACCAGCGGGAATCTTTCAGCGCCGTAACCAGCATCGCGGTGGCGCTTTGCGGGACGGCGGTCGAGAAGTTACTGGCCGGGTAGGGTTTAAACTGTCCGGTTTCATCCTGAATGTTATACACCGAGACAAAAATTTTGCCCGTTGGCATGGGTAAATGCGTTAAATCCTTATAACTTTGCGCACGAGGCATTAATGTCGGCTTAGCGGCTTCTTTTGGCGGGGCGGTTAAGCATCCGCTCAGTAAAATGACGGCGACGAATACAAGTAAGCGCTGCATGATAATTGTCCTTACGAAGCGGTGCTTAGAAACCGGTGGAATCTGACTGTAAACCCGACACTTCTATCGTCGATGTTTTTCCCGTTTTCCTGTCCGTGACATTTAGCTGCAACTGACCATCACGGTTGGAAATATCAACAATGAAATCATTGGTCACCATCCTGCCGGGTTTCCCCGTGTTAATATTGGTCAACAGTCCGCCCAGTATTTGTGACTGAATGGCCTGAGTGAAGTTATCCAACGCGGAGGGAGTTTCAATTCCGTAATCGTCGTTATAACTGGGATCTTTATAAGAGTTCTGCGCCTGGGCGCTATTCAGTAAAAAAGAACCGTTATTGGGGTTTCCACCAAAGTTGGGATTGCGGAACTGGAAGGTCATATTTCCGGCCCAACTTAATGGCGAAATAAGCATGAGTACTACTACTGCATGTTTGACACGCATTACAGCCTCCGGACAAAAATCACTCTTTAAAATTCGTCATGCGTTAAATCGCCGGTACTCAATAGAGTTTGATCTATTTGCCGACGGTTTAAAGCGTCCTCGGTTTGCGCCAGCGCGAAGACAACAGTTTTTTCGAAGTCTCTTTTCGTTGGAAATAAAAAAGTCTGGAATATAACGTCCTGATTAACCGTTATGGTGATCCAACTTCCCCAACGTGCACTGGGTCGCTCATTGATAGTCAAATTGCCTGGATAGTCACTTTCCCATTTGTCGCTAAAAGCACGATAAAAATCGTGGCCAATAGACGAAACCGTGTGGTCAGTTAAGAGCCCAGGAACTTCAACTTCTACAGCCTGCGTAGCGCCGGCAGCGAGCAGAAACTGTGCCGCTACAAGCCAGGTCAAATAGCGTTTCATGGCTTTATCGCCTGAGGTTATCATTTGCCCACGAAACCGCCTGGGTACGATTTTTGACAGCTATCTTCTTGAAAAGATTATAGAGATGCGTCTTGACCGTATTCTCACTGATAAACAGTGAGCGCGCGATTTCGATATTAGAAGCGCCGATACGTAGCTTATTCAGGATCTCTTTTTCACGATGAGTCAGGAGAGCCGACTCTGTGCTGTTGTAGCGGTAGTTACCAGAGTGAGTGATCAGATAGCTGGCCAGTTTCTGTGAGAAGTAGCATTCTCCCCGCAGGATCCCCTGCAAACCGTTTACGACACGTTCTTCATCATCCGCTACATAAAAAACGCCATTGATATGCGGCCAGTTTTCAATATCCCGGTAGGGATAATCATCGGGGGTATTTAACAATAACGTCTTTAAATTATTGTTCTTCCGACTTAAGTTGTCTTGCCAGTAATGGATGAGCTTTTTATCCGCTTCCATCATATCGACTAAAACAATGCAACTGGTGGAAATATCATCCAGAGAACGTTGAATATTATGCAGTTTTCCGGTGAGTGCCAGAGATTGTTTTAAATGCTGCAATAATGCTGTGGCTTGCAGGGATGGTTTGGTGATCAACAATAATGTATGACTATGAATACTATGGACTTCATTAAACATGATGAAACCCCACTTTTTTTAGTCGCACACCTGACAGTTGCCTTTAGAAATCAGGCACCAGAAGTACTGACAGATGTTGCACTGCTGTGTGTAGTAAAATAGAGTCAGCCCGAACGGGTCAAAATATTAATACAAATGAACTACAACTGATTTCAATCTAGCCATTACAAATCTTAAAGCAAGTGTTAAACATGTAACGGAATGTAAAAATATATATTAATTTGTTAGTCTTAAGCTTTTTTTAAGTTTAGATTTGATAGAAAAGTTGTACATTCCGCTGTTATTGCACAGATTTAAAAAATCATACAAATTATATTAACACTATGAATTTAATATAAAAAGTCAAAATAATGCTAGTCCTTAATCTGATGATAAATTGCTACGTCATGACATCCGTTGATGTCGCGCATTTTGATGACGAAAAAAACGATGCTTGTCACGACTTGCTCATCTCTCACTTCTTAAACGACACAACATCACCTGGAAAGCCCACTGTACAGCCCATTGGTTGATGTCGCTAAAATGCATCAACGGTAAGTCTGTAAAAAATAAAATAAGCGTAAATAACAGGGTATTTGTGTCAAAATTAGCACTTTGGGGTGAGCGAATATATAAAAATACCACTGGCGGGTGAGTTATTTAAAATGTTTCCGCGGACATACTCTTCATCGTAACGCAGCGTTAACAAATTACGTTTAGCGTTAACAACAAAACTGATGAGAACGTTATTTTCTCGATGTACGACCAGGTCCAGGGTGACAACATGAAAAACAAATTGTTATTTATGATGTTAACAGTACTGGGTGCGCCTGGGATTGCTTCCGCAACAAGTTATGATTTAGCAAATTCGGAATATAACTTTGCGGTAAATGAATTAAGCAAGTCTTCATTTAATCAGGCAGCCATTATTGGTCAGGACGGCACTAATAATAGTGCAAAGATACGCCAGGACGGTTCTAAGCTTTTGTCGGTAGTTTCACAAGAAGGTGGAAACAACCGGGCCAAAGTTGACCAATCAGGAGCTTATAACTTTGCGTATATTGCTCAGTCGGGTAATTCCAATGATGCCAGTATTTCGCAAAGTAATTACGGTAATACTGCGATGATTATCCAGAAAGGTTCTGGAAATAAAGCAAATATTACTCAGTATGGTACTCAGAAAACAGCAGTTGTAGTGCAGAGACAGTCGCAAATGGCAATTCGCGTAACTCAACGCTAATACATTGACGACGCTTAAATCAATCCGATGGGGGTTTACCATGAAACTTTTACAAGTGGCAGCATTTGCAGCAATCGTGGTTTCTGGCAGTGCTCTGGCTGGTTCCGTTCCACAGTGGGGCGGCGGTGGCGGTAATCACGGCGGTGGCGGAAGCAGTTCTGGCCCGGAATCGACCCTGAGTATCTATCAGTTCGGGACCAATAACGCCGCACTTGCGCTGCAAAGCGACGCTCGTAAATCAGACACTACAATCACTCAGCACGGCTATGGTAACGGCGCCGATGTTGGCCAGGGTTCAGATAACAGCACCATTGATCTGACTCAGAAAGGCTTCAAAAACAACGCCACCATCGATCAGTGGAACGGCAAAAACTCGGATATTACTGTGAGCCAATACGGTGGACGTAACGCCGCGCTGGTTAACCAGACGGCTTCTGACTCCAGCGTTCTGGTTAAACAAGTTGGTTTTGGTAACAACGCCACGGCTAACCAGTACTAATTCAGTTTATGTGCTGAATATAAACAGGGCGAAAGCCCTGTTTTTTTTCGGGAGGACATCATGAACACCTTATTACTCCTTGCGGCGCTCTCTAATCAGATAACCTTTACGACAACCCAGCAAGGTGACATTTACACGATTACGCCGCAGGTTACCCTGACGCAACCCTGCGTGTGTCAGGTCCAGATTTTAGCCCTTCGCGAAGGCGTGGCGGGACAAAGTCAGTCACAACAGAAAAAGACCCTTTCTCTACCTGCTAATCAAGCCATTGATTTGACCAGACTCAGTTTAAATATCTCTGCACAAGACACCGTCAAAATCGTGGTTACGGTTTCTGACGGTCAATCGCTGCATTTATCACAACAGTGGCCGCCTTCTGCGAAATCGTCATAACTGGCTGATAATTTATGCGGTTACGGTGGCAGAGGTGAGGTGACTGAACTATGAATAGAGTGACGCGGAATGCGTGACTCCTGGGCGTAATCACCGTCAGGGAAAACATCACCCCTCAAGGATGAATGTTCATTGAGGAAACCATCATGCCGTTATCTGTCGCGCGTAAAACAAGCGTTCTGCTTTTCGGTCTTCTTGCCCTTAATTCGGTCGCCGCCATGGCGGGTACGAGTGGACAGGGTGGGGTTATTCATTTCGTCGGTCAAATTGTGGAGCCACCCTGTGAGGTGAGTCGGGTGCAGCAGCGCCTGGCAATGTCGTGCAATCACGAGGGGCACACGCAGACCCGCTATTATTCCCCGCAGGAATTGCTTAACGCGCCGCAGCACTTTAAACAAATCGCCGCGGTTGACCTGCACTACCTCAATGAACAGAAAACGCTGGCGGTGATGAGTATCGATTACCGCTGAATGGGCTGGTCAGACAAACTCACGAAAAAAGCGATTTCAAGGGAACCCCTGCTGTACACTTACAGAATAGAGTGAAGCAAGGAGATTCTATGGAATCGCGTATTCATGTTATCCAGGGGGATATCACCACCGTCGCGGTTGATGTCATCGTCAATGCCGCTAACTCATCACTGATGGGGGGCGGAGGCGTTGATGGGGCGATCCACCGCGCCGCGGGTCCCGCATTACTGGAAGCCTGCATGAAGGTCAGGCAGCAGCAGGGCGAGTGCCCAACGGGTCATGCGGTGATCACGCTTGCGGGTAACCTTCCCGCCAAAGCGGTCATTCACACCGTCGGCCCAATCTGGCGCGGCGGCGAGCATAACGAAGCGCAACAGTTACAGGATGCGTACTTCAATAGCCTGAATCTGGCGCTGGCCAATGGCTACACCTCTATTGCATTCCCGGCAATCAGCACCGGAGTCTATGGATATCCGCGTGCGGCGGCGGCAGAAATTGCACTCAAGACCGTTTCGGAATTTATTACCCGTCGCGCTTTACCTGAGCAGATATACTTTGTCTGTTATGACGAAGAAACAGCCCGACTCTACCAGCGTTTACTCACCCAGCAAGGCGATGAATGAACTGACCCGGCTCGCCCGCGCAACAGCTCCTCTGTGTGAAAATCATCCCGGAGAGTGTGGCATTCTTGCGCTGGATGACAGTCTGGACGCCTTTGCCGCCCGCTATCGTCTGGCGGAAATGGCGGAGCGTACGCTGGATGTTCAGTACTACATCTGGGAAGACGACATGTCCGGGCGGCTGTTGTTCGCCGTTCTGCTGGCGGCGGCAAAACGCGGCGTCCATGTGCGCCTGTTGCTTGATGACAACAACACGCCGGGGCTGGATAACACCCTGCAACTGCTTGACGCTCATCCCAACATTGAAGTTCGCCTGTTTAATCCGTTCTCTTTTCGCATGCTACGAATGTTGGGCTATCTGACCGATTTTGCCCGGCTCAATCGGCGGATGCATAACAAAAGCTATACCGCAGATGGTGTCGTCACCCTGGTGGGCGGGCGAAACATAGGCGATGCCTATTTCGGCGCGGGGGAGGAACCGCTATTTTCCGACCTGGACGTGATGGCGATAGGCCCCGTCGTCAGGGAGGTCGCGGAGGATTTTGAACGCTACTGGCGCTGCGCGTCGGTCTCGACGTTGAAATCGGTGCTGGCACTGTCGGAGCAAGAAATCACCGAGCGCATCGAGTTACCCGAGAGCTGGTACAATGACCCGATCACCCGCCGATACCAGCATAAACTGGAAACCAGCGCCTTTATGACCCATCTCGATCGCGGGGCGCTACCGCTCATCTGGGCGAAGACCCGGCTGTTAAGTGACGATCCTTCAAAAGGCGAGGGGAAAGCGCAGCGTCACTCTTTGCTGCCACAACGATTGTTTGACGTGATGGGCTCACCAGCAGAACGGATTGACATCATCTCTGCCTATTTTGTCCCGACCCGGGCAGGCGTCGCCCAGTTGCTGAAACTGGTGCGTAAAGGCGTCAAAATTGCGATCCTCACCAACTCACTAGCCGCTAATGATGTGGCGGTGGTGCATGCTGGTTACGCGCGCTGGCGGAAAAAACTGTTACGTTATGGCGTAGAACTGTACGAGTTAAAGCCGACGCGTGAACGCGACATCGTCCTTCACGATCGCGGACTGACCGGTAATTCCGGCTCCAGCCTGCACGCCAAGACGTTCAGCATTGACGGGCGTAAAGTGTTCATTGGCTCGCTCAATTTTGATCCGCGTTCCACGTTGTTGAACACCGAGATGGGCTTTGTGATTGAAAGCGAGACGCTGGCGACGCTGATCCACCGACGATTCACCGAAAGCCAACGCGATGCGGCCTGGCAACTGCGGCTCGATCGCTGGGGGCGAATCAACTGGGTGGATCGACAGCAGGACCAGGAGCTGGTGTTAAAAAAAGAACCCGCCACAGGATTCTGGAAGCGGGTTCTGGTACGACTGGCAACGCTATTGCCTGTCGAGTGGCTGCTTTAACGTAGCAGCAAGCGTTAGCTGGTCACTTTTTTGCTTTGTTCCTGCCTGACCGCCGGCTTACCGGAGAACAGGAATTTGAACAGCGGAATGCGCAAATGAATTTCGTACAATACCAGTGCGATACCCACGACAAAGATCAGTCCGCAGAGAAAGCCCAGCAGATTCGACCTAATATGCGGCGTGATCCACGCACCGTAAAACAGCGTTAACGGATGATGCACCAGATAGATAAACAGCGACGCATTGACAAAATAGGTGACGCGGGCTGACTGGAAATTGAGTAAACGATGGCCGAGGGAAAACACCACATTGACCATCCATAATCCGAGCACCATGGTGATGACATATTCCGTTTCGTACATCCAGGCGTCGCCACTGCCGTAGCGCTGATTCAGCAAATAGGCGATGAAGGCGAAAACCGCCCCCAGCGTACATCCCCGGGAAGGCGTGGTGAAAAGGGCCTTCAGTTCGGGTGAGATAAAGGCCAGCGCGCCCAGCATAAAGAAAGGCACATAAAAGAGCGTTTGCATCGCGACGAAATTAAACAAGCCGTCACTGAGAATCGGTGGATAAACAATGAACAGCGTCCGTCGCACCACCGCGTAACCCATACCCAGGAAGAAAAAGATCAGCGTCAGTTTGCCCATCGACACGGCGGCCAGCCGTTTTTTATCCGATTTTTCCAGATTTTTTCGCATCCGGCTAAATACCCACAAACTGACGGTTGTTAATACCACCAGTACCAGTAAAAACCAGAGATGAGAAATTAACTCCCAGACCAGCGTATTATATTTTTCATACAGCGAGAGTGAATGCCAGCTATCGGCTTTACCTTTGACATATTGCAACATAATAAATTGCGGCAACGTCAGCAAAGGAATAGCGGTAAGCATTGGAATACCCACGCGTTCGACGCGTACTTTCCACCAGCGATTCAGCGGATAACGCAGGAATAACATGTACGAAAAATAACCGGAAATAACGAAAAAGACCTGCATCCGGAAGGAATGGATAAAATCATTAAACAGGGTCAGCCACCATGAGGGCTCAGCGCTGTTCACATGCCAGCTATGGCCGGAATAGATCAATGAGATATGGAAGGGAATACCCAACAACATCAGCCAGGCGCGGATGGAGTCAAGAAAATATTCACGCTGTGCGGGTACGGGATTCATAGAGGTTTTCGTATTCTCAGATTCTCAGACTAATCGTCTTATCCCTAAGCCGATTAATAGTTACAGTCGGTGGCAACCCTACACGAAGAACAACGACCTGTCTCCAGGATAAGCACGCAAAGTGAAAAAGGGTCCGGCGAGGTGCCTAAACCATGAGCCAGCGTGCTGAACAATGCAGGGATTCAGTTGTCCTAATGCCTGATTATCCATTAAAATAGATCGGATCGATATAAGCACACAAAGGGGGAAGTGCTTACTAATTATGAAACATAAATCACAAATGATGAAAATGCGTTGGTTGGGTGCGGCAGTCATGTTAACGCTGTACACGTCGTCGGCCTGGGCCTTCTCCATCGATGACGTTGCAAAGCAAGCTCAATCCTTAGCCGGTAAAGGCTATGAGGCGCCAAAAAGTAACTTGCCCTCCGTTTTCCGCGACATGAAATATGCGGACTATCAGCAGATCCAGTTTAATCGCGATAAAGCTTACTGGAGCAATCTCAAGACCCCATTTAAGCTCGAATTTTACCACCAGGGTATGTACTTCGACACACCGGTCAAAATCAATGAAGTCACGGCAACCGCTGTCAAAAGAATCAAATACAGCCCGGACTACTTTAACTTTGGCGATGTGCAGCATGATAAAGACACAGTAAAAGATCTCGGCTTTGCGGGTTTCAAAGTGTTGTACCCGATCAACAGCAAAGAGAAAAATGATGAAATCGTCAGTATGCTTGGCGCGAGCTATTTCCGCGTTCTGGGTGCCGGTCAGGTTTATGGTCTGTCTGCACGCGGTCTGGCCATTGATACCGCGCTGCCCTCAGGTGAAGAATTTCCCCGCTTCCGTGAGTTCTGGATCGAACGTCCAAAACCGACTGACAAACGCCTGACGATTTATGCATTACTGGACTCTCCGCGAGCGGCCGGGGCCTATCGTTTTGTGATAATCCCTGGACGTGACACCGTCGTCGACGTGCAATCGAAAGTCTACCTGCGCGATAAGGTCGGCAAACTGGGCGTGGCGCCGTTAACCAGTATGTTCCTGTACGGGCCGAACCAGCCTTCTCCGGCAACCAACTACCGTCCGGAACTGCATGACTCCAACGGCTTGTCGATTCATGCCGGCAACGGCGAATGGATCTGGCGTCCGCTGAATAACCCGAAACATCTTGCGGTGAGCAGTTTTGCAATGGAAAACCCGCAGGGGTTTGGCCTGCTGCAGCGTGGCCGTCAGTTCTCACGCTTTGAAGATCTCGAAGACCGTTACGATCTGCGCCCAAGCGCCTGGATCACGCCAAAAGGCGAGTGGGGCAAAGGTAAGATTGAACTGGTTGAAATTCCAACCAATGATGAAACCAACGATAACATCGTGGCTTACTGGACGCCGGATCAACTGCCTGAACCGGGCAAAGAGATGAACTTCAAATACACCCTGACGTTTAGCCGCGATGAAGACAAACTTCATGCGCCAGATAACGCCTGGGTGCAGCAGACACGTCGTTCCACCGGCGATGTCAAACAGTCGAATCTCATTCGCCAGCCTGACGGCACGATAGCCTTCGTGGTGGACTTCACCGGCACGGACATGAAAAAACTACCGCAGGATACTCCGGTCACCGCGCAAACCAGCATCGGTGATAACGGCGAGATCGTGGAAACAACGGTGCGTTACAACCCGGTCACTAAAGGTTGGCGTATGACGATGCGCGTGAAAGTGAAAGATGCGAAGAAAACCACTGAAATGCGTGCTGCATTGGTCAATGCCGATCAGACGTTGAGTGAAACCTGGAGCTACCAGTTACCTGCCAATGAATAAGACAACTGAGTACATTGACGCCTTGCCGCTCTCGGACATCGAGAAAGCGGCATTGCCGAAAACTGACATTCGCGCGGTGCATGAAGCGCTGGATGCCGAGCATCGCCGTTACTCGCGAGAAGACGATTCACCGCAGGGTTCTGTCAAAGCCCGTCTGCAACAAGCCTGGCCAGACTCGCTGGGCGAAGGGCAACTGATCAAAGATGACGAAGGGCGCGACCAGCTTCAGGCGATGCCGAAAGCCAAACGGTCATCAATGTTTCCCGATCCCTGGCGTACCAACCCGGTTGGGCGTTTCTGGGACCGCCTGCGTGGGCGTGACGTCACGCCGCGCTATCTGGCGCGGCTGACCAAAGAAGAGCAGGAAAGTGAGCAGAAGTGGCGTACCGTCGGCACCATTCGCCGTTACACGCTGCTGTTGCTGACGTTGGCGCAGACGGTCGTCGCGACCTGGTACATGAAGACGATTCTGCCGTATCAGGGCTGGGCGCTGATCAATCCGGCGGATATGGTCGGGCAGGACCTGTGGGTCTCCTTCATGCAGTTGCTGCCGTATATGCTGCAAACCGGTATTTTGATCCTCTTTGCAGTGCTGTTCTGCTGGGTTTCTGCCGGGTTCTGGACCGCGCTGATGGGCTTCCTGCAATTGCTGATTGGGCGTGATAAGTACAGTATTTCGGCGTCAACGGTTGGGGATGAACCGCTGAATCCGCAGCACCGTACCGCGCTGATTATGCCGATCTGTAACGAAGACGTTGATCGCGTTTTTGCGGGCCTGCGCGCCACATGGGAATCGGTAAAAGCGACCGGCAACGGCGAGCATTTTGATGTCTACATTCTCAGTGACAGCTACAACCCCGATATCTGCGTCGCAGAGCAAAAGGCGTGGATGGAACTGATTGCTGAAGTGCAGGGCGAAGGGCAGATTTTCTATCGCCGTCGTCGCCGTCGTGTGAAGCGTAAAAGCGGTAACATTGATGACTTCTGCCGTCGCTGGGGCAGCCAGTACAGCTACATGGTGGTACTGGACGCTGACTCCGTCATGACCGGTGAATGCCTGAGCGGTCTGGTGCGTTTGATGGAAGCGAACCCGAATGCCGGGATCATTCAGTCATCGCCGAAGGCGTCCGGCATGGACACCCTGTATGCTCGCTGTCAGCAGTTTGCGACGCGCGTATATGGACCTTTGTTCACCGCCGGTTTGCACTTCTGGCAGTTGGGTGAATCCCACTACTGGGGCCACAACGCCATCATCCGCGTGAAGCCGTTCATTGAACACTGTGCGCTGGCGCCGCTGCCGGGTGAAGGCTCTTTCGCCGGTTCTATCCTGTCGCACGACTTCGTGGAAGCGGCGCTGATGCGTCGTGCAGGGTGGGGCGTGTGGATTGCTTACGATCTGCCCGGCTCCTATGAAGAGCTGCCGCCAAACCTGCTGGACGAACTGAAGCGTGACCGCCGCTGGTGTCACGGCAACCTGATGAACTTCCGTCTGTTCCTTGTGAAAGGGATGCACCCGGTTCACCGCGCCGTGTTCCTGACCGGGGTGATGTCTTATCTCTCCGCGCCATTGTGGTTTATGTTCCTCGCGCTGTCGACCGCGCTGCAGGTGGTACACGCGCTCACCGAGCCGCAATACTTCCTGCAACCGCGCCAGCTGTTCCCGGTCTGGCCGCAGTGGCGTCCTGAACTGGCGATTGCGCTGTTTGCTTCAACGATGGTGCTGCTGTTCCTGCCTAAACTGCTGAGTATTCTGCTCATCTGGTGTAAAGGCACCAAAGAGTTCGGTGGATTCATTCGCGTCACCCTGTCGCTGCTGCTGGAGGTGCTGTTCTCCGTGCTGCTGGCGCCGGTGCGCATGCTGTTCCACACCGTCTTCGTGGTGAGCGCCTTCCTCGGTTGGGAAGTGGTCTGGAATTCGCCGCAGCGCGACGATGACTCGACTCCGTGGGGCGAAGCGTTTATGCGTCACGGTTCGCAGTTGCTGCTGGGGCTGGTGTGGGCGGTCGGAATGGCGTGGTTGGATCTGCGCTTCCTGTTCTGGCTGGCACCGATTGTCGTCTCGCTGATCCTGTCGCCGTTTGTCTCGGTGATCTCCAGCCGTTCAACGGTCGGTTTGCGTACCAAACGCTGGAAGCTGTTCCTGATCCCGGAAGAGTATTCGCCGCCGCAGGTACTGGTGGATACCGATAAGTATCTGGTGATGAACCGTAAACGCGCGCTCGACGATGGCTTTATGCATGCGGTGTTCAACCCGTCGTTTAATGCGCTGGCAACGGCGATGGCGACGGCACGTCATCGGGCAAGCCATGTGCTGGAAATTGCCCGCGATCGTCACGTCGAACAAGCCCTGAACGAAACGCCGGAAAAACTGAATCGCGACCGCCGTCTGGTACTGCTGAGCGATCCGGTGACGATGGCACGTTTACACTATCGTGTCTGGAACTCGCCAGAGAAGTATTCATCGTGGGTGAGTTACTATCAGGACATTACCCTGAACCCGCAGGCGCTGAAAAATCAGTAGGCGCCATCCGGCTGAATCATCTGAAAAATACCGGCCTGCGCCGGTATTTTTTTATACTGAAGAAAACGAATGATGAGGTATCACGTGCGACTCATAGCGGTGGGTATCATGGTAATGCTATTAAGCGGGTGCGGCAGCATTATCAGTCGGACAATCCCCGGGCAGGGGCATGGCAACCAGTACTATCCGGGAGTGCAGTGGGACGTCCGGGACTCAGCATGGCGCTATGTCACCATCCTCGATCTGCCCTTCTCGCTGGTGTTTGATACGCTGCTGTTGCCGCTCGATATGCATCACGGCCCTTACGAGTAATTACCGTTCATCCCACTCATCGGCTGCGGTTTGACCCTCTTCGGTGTCCAGCGGGGGCTCAAGCTGAAATTCACCTTCATCCCATTCGTGCAGCGTATTCTCTTCCAGCCATTCCTGGCGGATCTCTATCTCATCATAATCGCCGTCAAAGACGCTTTGGGCAGCTTCGCCACTGAGCATCGGCAGGCATTCGCCTTCCTCTCCTTCGTCGGCAAAAAACTCGACCTGCCACATGATGTCGCCATCCTGTAGCACGTACTTTTGCACGTTAAGCTGCTGTACATTGGCTTCGTCCTGCTCAAGCTCAGGATGGTCCGCCATAAATTCTTCACGGGCTGAGTCAATGGCTTCTTCCAGCGTTGCATACATGGTCATCAGAGTCTCCCTTTGATTTGACGAGGTATTCAGGGAAAGAATAGCTGATTCTCCGGTTATGCAAGTATGAATGCTGAAAAATCATCCCACGGTTCGCGAGAGCGCGCGACGGCGCAGGCTGTTCCAGGAATAAATGGCGTTAAACAGCACCACCCCGGCGGTGACCAGAAAGACCGCGCGAAAGCCATAGTTAGCGGAAATCGCTGCGCCCATTAATGGGCCGGTCACGTTGCCAATATCGCGAAACGACTGGTTATAACTGAAGATGCGCCCGGCAATTTGGTTTGTAGAGTTGTAGACCAGCAGCGTCTGCACCGCCGGTAGCAGCGCGCCGTCGGCAGCTCCCAGTAAAAAACGCAGTACCGCCAGTTGCCACGGGGTCTGAACAAAGGACATCGGGATCAGCAGTAAAACAGAAAGAATCAGCGCGACGATGAGGATTTTCTCCGGTCCGATGCGGTCCCCCAGCTTGCCTAACCGTGGCGCGCTGAGTAACGCGGCGACGCCGGGCACGGAGGCGATCATCCCGCTGATAAACGCAATATTACTGACGTTAC
This sequence comes from Citrobacter sp. T1.2D-1, assembly GCF_950098555.1. Lineage (NCBI taxonomy): Bacteria > Pseudomonadati > Pseudomonadota > Gammaproteobacteria > Enterobacterales > Enterobacteriaceae > Citrobacter > Citrobacter sp. T1.2D-1. The sequence continues at coordinate 107,368 of NZ_CATNHH010000002.1, read as the reverse complement.
CTGCCAGTTCCCGCACGTAAAGCGTCAGAATTGGCGCAATGGACCCGGTCGCCACCTGGATAATCAGTGTTGTGACAAACAGACTCAGTACCAGTTTCGGGTTTTTAAGCGTGGCGACCACTTCCCGGACGCGCAGCATCTCTTTCTTGCTGATCGGTTTATAGTTCTCGCGAATAAAAAACAGCGTCAGTAAAAAACAGATCAGCAGTACCGTTGCGGTGATGAAGAAAACCGGGCGCAGGCCATACTGGTCGGCGAGCAGGCCGCCCGCCAGCGGGCTGAGCAGCGCACCGCTGACGCCGCCAGTAGAGAGCGTTCCCAGCGCCCAGCCGCTTTTATTACGCGGGACCTGGGTGGCGATCAGCGCGTTGGCGTTGGGGACGAATCCGCCCAGCAGTCCAAGCAGCGCGCGCAGTACCAGAAACTGCCAGATATTCTGCGCAACGCCCATCAGCAACATCACTATCGCCATCCCCAGCGCAGAGCGCAGCAGCATTATCTTTCTGCCTTTACGGTCAGCGAGTCCGCCCCAGAAGGGAGAGGCGATAGCGGAGAAAAGAAACGTAATACTGAAAACCAGCCCGGACCACATATTGAGCGCACTGTGGCCCGTCACGCCGAGTTGTTCGACGTATAACGGTAAAAACGGCATCACCAGGCTAAATGCGGCGCCGGTTAAGAAACAGCCGAGCCAGGCGACGGTGAGATTACGTTTCCAGTTGATGGGGGTATCAGAGGGTGACATAGCGATCCGCGTGTGATGCGCTGTTAGCGCGATCGGGCAAAAAAACGAATATAAATTAAGCATATTCATTATGCGCCTGTAGGCGGGGGGTCGCAATGTGGGGAGCTTTTATCGCTAAAAGTGGTGAAAAAGCAGCCCGAAAGGACTGCTTTGCAGGATTTAATAGCGGGAAGGTACGCCGGCAGGACGCGTTTTGAAGCGGCGGTGCAGCCACATGTACTGTTCCGGCGCCATCATGATGCACTTCTCGACAACCTTGTTCATCCAGGCGGCGGTGGTCTCTGCGTCATCCAGCGGCGGTGAGCACTCTGGCGGCAACATAATCAACTGGTAGCCTTTGCCATCGGGCTTGCGACGCGGCACAAACGGCACCAGGCAGGCGCTGGACATTCGCGCGAGCATCCAGGTGCCGGAGGTGGTGGCGGCCTGCTCGACGGCAAAAAGCGGGACGAATACGCTGGAGCGCGGGCCATAGTCGTGGTCTGGCGCATACCAGACCACTTCGCCTTTTTTCAGCGCCCTAATCATCCCTTTCAGGTCTTTGCGATCGAGCATGGATTTGTTGGAGCGCATACGTCCCCAGGTCTGGAGCCAGTCGAGCAGTGGATTATCATTCGGCCGATAGACGCCGATGCCGGGTTCCTGCAAGCCAAACTGGCGCGCGCCCAGTTCCAGAGTTAAAAAGTGCAGCCCCACCAACAAAATGCCTCGCTGCTGGGCCTGAACGTCACGAATATGCTCCATGCCGATCACTTCGGTCCAGCGGGCGATGCGACGATCGGACCAGAACCAGGCCATTCCGGTTTCCAGCAGGCCCATACCGACGGATTCAAAATTTTTGACCACCATCGCATGGCGTTCACGCTCGCTCATCTCGGGAAAACAGAGTTCGAGATTACGATATGCAATTTTCGTCCGACGCTTCATCAGACGAAACGCCAGGTGGCCGATCGTATGGCCAAGACGATAGAGAATCGGATAGGGCAACTGCACGACCAACCAAAGTGAGCCAATACCGAGCCAGGTTAACCAATACCGTGGATGCAGTAATGCTGCGGAGAACTTAGGTAAATTCGTCATGTCTTTCCTGTTGTATACCTTAAAACGGGCAATTATCTGTATTGTTGCATTTTTTCGCTTTCAGAAAAAATTTGTGGCTCCAGGATGGCGATAAATGCAGCAAATGTTGTTAATTTTTTAGTTTGAAGAAAGAAATGTAGCGCAAAATGTATGGATGTAAATTGGCACTGATTGCTATATGATGCCGCCGATTCTGATTTTCACTTATTGCAGGACTCGTACACCATGCCAGTGTTACATAACCGCATTTCCAATGACGCCCTCAGAGCCCAGATGTTGGCTGAAACTGAGCCGCGCACAACCATTTCATTCTATAAATATTTTACCATCGCAGACCCGCAGGCCACACGCGATGCGTTGTATCAAAAGTTAACAGCGCTGAATGTTTTTGGTCGCATCTATCTGGCGCATGAAGGAATTAACGCCCAAATCAGCGTACCGCAAAGCCAGGTTGCGGCGTTTCGCCAGCAGTTGTATGCCTTTGATCCCGCACTCGACGGCGTGCGTCTGAATATTGCGCTGGAGGACGACGGGAAATCCTTCTGGGTGCTGCGGATGAAAGTGCGTGAGCGGATAGTGGCGGATGGCATTGAGGATCCGAGCTTTGACGCCAGTGATGTCGGCGATTATCTGAAGGCCGCTGAAGTGAACGCGATGCTCGACGACCCGGATGCGCTGTTCATCGATATGCGTAACCACTATGAATATGAAGTGGGCCATTTTGAGAATGCGCTGGAAATTCCGGCCGACACCTTCCGTGAGCAGTTGCCAAAAGCGGTCGAGATGATGCAGGAACACAAAGATAAAAAGATAGTGATGTACTGCACCGGCGGCATTCGCTGCGAAAAAGCCAGCGCCTGGATGAAGCACAACGGCTTCAGCAAAGTGTGGCACATTGAAGGCGGTATCATTGAGTATGCGCGCAAAGCCCGTGAGCAGGGGTTACCGGTGCGTTTCATCGGCAAAAACTTTGTGTTTGATGAGCGCATGGGTGAGCGCATTTCGGATGAGGTGATTGCCCATTGTCATCAGTGCGGCGCGCCGTGCGACAGCCACACGAACTGTAAAAATGACGGTTGCCATCTGCTGTTTATTCAGTGTCCGGCGTGTGCGCAGAAGTACAACGGCTGCTGTAGCGAGATCTGCTGCGAAGAGAGCGTGTTGCCGGAAGAAGAACAGCGTCGCCTTCGTGCGGGGCGCGAGAACGGCAATAAGATCTTTAATAAGTCGCGTGGACGGCTGAATACGAAACTGGGGATTCCGGATCCCGCCGAATAATCGTGTTGCCGGATGGCGGTGACAATACGTATCCGGCCAGCAATGTCAGGCCCGATAGCAACGCGCTATCGGGCATCATGTCTCTTTTACTTTTGCTGAACGCCTTCCACCGAGATGATCAAATCCACTTCCTGCGAGGCAGGGCCGAGATCGGTGGTGATGTTGAAATCCTTCAGCTTAATTTTCCCTTCGGCTTCAAAACCCGCACGTTTGCCGCCCCACGGATCGTCCCCCTGACCGATCATCTTCGCTTCCAGCGTTACCGGTTTCGTCACGCCGTTAAGCGTCAGGTTCCCGGTGATATCCAGTTCATCACCGTCTTTCTTCACGCTGGTAGAGGTAAAGGTCGCCTGCGGGAATTTCGCCGCATTCAGGAAGTCAGCGCTGCGCAGGTGCTTATCACGCTCGGCGTGGTTGGTATCGACGCTGCTGGTGTTGATGGTCACGTTCACTTTATCTGCCGCGGGATCCTTTTCATCAAAGGTAAAGGTTCCGTCGAAGTCTTTGAACGTTCCGTATAACCAGCTATACCCCAGGTGCTGAATGCGGAAATTAACAAAGGCATGTTGTCCCTCTTTGTCGATTTTATAATCCGCCGCGACGGCGGAGCCGGTGGCAAACAGCAGAGAGGCGAGAGTTAAACCCAGCAGGCTTTTTTTCATTTTTGAGCTCCATAGTCAGATGACGACTTACCCAACATGCGATTCAGGGTGTCGTCTTTATCGATAAAGTGGTGTTTAAAGGCCATCAGGCCATGCAGAATGGAAAGAATAACCACGGTCCAGGCCAGCCACAGGTGTACGCTTCCGGCGAGATCGGCCTGAACAGCGGCATCTGCGAAGGTCGCCGGGACGTCAAACCAGCCGAAAACGCTAATCGGTTTGCCGTCCGCCGTCGAGATCAGGTAACCGCTGATGACAATGCTAAACAACAGGAGGTACAACGCGAGGTGTCCCAGCGTCGCACCCGCTCGGGTCAGGGCCGAATAGCTTTTCAGCGCCTTTGGCGGTGGGGAGAGCAGACGCCAGATAACCCGAACGACCAGCCCCATCATCAGCAGGATCCCAATGCTCTTATGCAGTTCCGGCCCCTGGTGATACCAGCCGTCGTAATAGCTCAGCGTCACCATCCAGAGGCCGAGGGCAAACATACCGTAGACCACTAAAGCGGTCAGCCAGTGAAGCAGGGCGGAAATAAAACCATACCGTTGAGGAGTATTTGAAAACTGCATAAAAATTCCATTTCATATCTCAGGATTGAATGAAAATGGCGTGTCAGAGACATAAATGCAACTAAAAAATAACAATGAGAGTGATATTTGAAGTTATTTCAATAATTTTGCATGAACTTTTAGATTCCGTTCAATTCATTCGGCATAAACGACAGTATTGTGACAATTGGCGGGGTTGTTGAAGTGAATATATTATTCAAAAAATCAAAAAGAAAATTAGATAACTTTCAGCTTTTGTCAATATTTGTCAATAAAGCAGGCTCAGTAAAACAGGATGTAAATAACATCAAGAATGGCCAGCAGCGACCACAAAATAACGTAGAGCATGAAATGCTCGCGAATATTGTTGACCAGATAAAGAAACAGACGACGCATATTTAAATCACCATAAAAAAGGCCTCACTACGAGGCCAGTTAGCGATTATGCCTTAAATCGGGAGAGCCTGAATGGCGTCAGGTCAAAGGCCGATGGTTTTCCCTGGGCAAAGTCAGCGGCAATTTCACCCAATACCGAGGCAAATTTAAAACCGTGACCACTTAACCCGGTCACAATCAGCGTGTTGTCGTGGTCAGGTAGCGTGTCGATGATAAAGTCTTCATCCGGCGAGTTGTCATAGGTGCAGGCCGCACCGTGCAGACAACAGCCGACCCCTGGAAGGACATTGCGCAGAAACGGGAACGCTTCGGACCCATCGCTGGCGATACTGGCAAACGGTTTGCGTTCCGCCTCTGAATGAATAAGTTGCCCGCCGTTGTGCTTACCGATTTTCAGCTCGTCATTTTCCGCCGGGAAACCGTAGTACTGATCGCCATTGGGTAGTTCACCGGTGAAGGCCGGGAATTTATTCTTGATGCTATAGCGACCATCGGCCTGATACCAGGCAAACACTTTTCGTACCGGCTGGATTGGCAGATCGGGGATTAAGGTCTGAACCCAGGTACCGGCGCTCACCAGCGCTTTCTTTGCACTGTACTCGCCATCAGCCGTTTCAACGGTGACCCCGCCGTCATCATCATGATGAATGGCCGTCACCGGGCAGTTGAAGAGTTGTGCGCATCCGGCTTCTTCTGCCAGACGGATCCAGGTTTTTATCGCCAGCTCGCTGCGTAAAAAACCGGAATCCGCTTCGAACAGACCGGTGTAGTCTGCGGGGACGCGAATTTCAGGCCAGCGCGCCATAATGGCGGTAGCATCCAGTTGCTCAACGTTCAGTTGCCACTGTTTTGCGCTGTGCGCGACGTTCGCCAGGAAGGGCGAATCGGTTGGGCCGAGATTGATGACGCCGGAGCGTACAAATATTGGTTCTTCATTATGGGTGGAGAGTTCGTCCCACAGCGCCTGCGCACGTAGCACCAGTGGAACGTATTTTTCACCTTCACCGTACGCGTGGCGTATCAGCCGCGTATCGCCGTGATGGCTGCCCTGCTGATGCGGCGGCATATGTGCGTCGGTCATCAGAACGTTTAACCCGGCGCGAGTGGCATAATAACCTGCGGCTGCCCCAACGGACCCGCTGCCTATAATGATTAAGTCGTATTTCATCGGTTTCTCTTTGCTGTCGCGTTTGATGCAGAGTAAATAAGTGAAATGCGTAATACAACCCAGAAATAGCAAAGGCACCACGAAGGTGCCTTTTTAAGTGATAATGTCCGTCTCGTTAATGCCGACGGTACTCATTGACCTGGTAATCGCCGGATTCGATTTTGGCAATGCCGGCTTCTAATATCGAAATAAATTGTCTGGCAACATCGGTGGTTAACCAGAGCGTTTGGCCGACTTCCGTACCATCGGGTTCAGGACGATTCGGAGTCTGGTAGTGCAAACGCAGCATCAGCGCGTCATAGCTATCTACGGTGCTGATGTCCCATCCCACAAGCGGATGAGTCTGAATGACTTCATTATTCTTTTCCATCATGCCCCCTAATTCGTGTTACAAGACAACGGTTTTCGAGGTTCAATGCGTTTTTATCTGAAGCAACTTCAGTATATCAATAAATAAGGGTATTCACTGAGATTTTAAAGAGGGGGGAGCATAAATTTCTGCAAATTAAGAATTTGTGAGTAATTAATCACCATCTTGTTCACGCTTTTTAAGTATGTTGTGCAATGTTTTTGAGCAACAGGTGAAAATATAATCAATTATCAGGGGCGCGGGGGATTTTTAAATGATGCCAGTAAAGAGGTTGTCTGAAGGATAACAGGATAAAAAATGACAGGATAAAAAAGCCGGGGCGACCCGGCAAAAGAGACTACGGCATAGCATTTTTATTCTTTAATGAACCAGTCGTCGGCGCTTTCCCAGGTTTCCTGGAGAATTTCGCTGATCCGTTCTTTATCCTCTTTCGTCGCGCCAATCACGGACAAATTATTCGCCGCGGCGTAACGAACGGTTACGTTACCGTCATTATCGGGAAAGTGGTGAGTAATACGGCGGGAGAGTTCACCTGCCAGGGCGTCAATCGCACCGGCAGGCAAAGGTGAAGTTTTAGCAATGGTGACTTCAATACGCATAATGGCCCCCTGTTGAATATACTGGTTATTTATACAGTTAACCTGACCAGGTTACAACAGGCGGCGCTGATTTTTTTTTACTTTTTAATCGTCCAGCGTACCGTTTCGCCCCCGAGGAACGGTACCAGCGTATCGTCGGCCAGCGCGATGCTCTCCGGCACCTGCTGCTCCTCACGTACCAGTTCAATGAAGGTCTCATTCACCGGCAGGCCGTAGAATCGCGGACCGTTCAGTGAACAGAAGGCTTCAAAGTGCGCCAGGGCATTCATCTCTTCAAATACGCTCGCGTAACTCGCCAGCGCCGTTAGCGCGTTAAAGCATCCGGCGCAGCCACAGCTCGATTCCTTACGATGACGGGCATGCGGGGCGGAGTCGGTGCCGAGGAAGGCGCGTTCAAAACCGCTGGCAACCAGTTCTCGCAATGCCTGTTGGTGCACATTGCGCTTGAGGATCGGCAGGCAATAGAGGTGTGGGCGAATCCCTCCAACCAGCATGTGATTACGGTTAAACATCAGGTGCTGTGGCGTGATCGTCGCAGCCAGTAACTCGTTACCGTCACGGACATACTCCGCCGCATCTTTGGTGGTGATGTGCTCAAAGACGACTTTCAGCGCGGGCAGGCGCTGGCGCAGAGGTTCCATCACCGTTTCAATAAAGCGCGCTTCGCGGTCAAAAATGTCGATATCAGCGTGGGTGACTTCGCCATGCACCAGCAGCGGCATACCGAGTTTTTCCATACGCTCAAGGACCGGCATGATGGCGTCAATGGAGGTGACGCCGTGGCTGGAGTTGGTGGTGGCATTGGCCGGATAGAGTTTGGCTGCGGTGAATACGCCTTCGCGAAAACCTCGCTCCAGTTCAGCGGGATCCAGTGTGTCCGTTAAATAGCAGGTCATCAGCGGCGTGAAGGTGTGTCCGGCAGGGACCGCATCAAGAATGCGCTGGCGGTAGGCGATAGCCGCATCCACCGTGGTGATTGGTGGCGCCAGGTTGGGCATCACTATCGCACGTGCATAAATGTCGCTGGTGTACGGCACGACCGTCTTCAACATTTCGCCATCGCGAAGGTGAAGATGCCAGTCGTCTGGGCGGCGGATCTTTAAAACCTGGGAGGGTGCAGTCATCAATATGCTCCGGCTGGGGGATGTCATTTTTGCCGGAAACAAAGGATATGCGGAAACGTTTTCGTTTGCACGTAAAAAAAGGCGCCGCAGCGCCTTTGTCGGTTAATCCGTGAACGGGATGATGATTTCCCCCGGTTTCACCTCAATGCCTTTGGCATATTTTTTCGCCAGCGCTTCGCCTTTGCTGCTGTCTTCACGCAGGACATAGGCCGGTTGCTGATTAAAGTAATTACGCAGCGACTGGTTCAGATAGGGCATCAGGGTTTGCAGCACCGACTGCATTTTTTCCGGCGTCACGGTGGCATCCACCACCTCCATTTCCTGCAGGAAGATGGCCCCTTTTTCTTTATTAAAGACCGGCAGCGCTTTCAGTTTCAGCTTGATGGTCGCTTTCTGGCTGCCAAACAGTGAATTCATATCCAGGTTTGCGTCGCCGGTCAGCGTCACTTTGTTCGGCTCTTCACGTCCGATCTGGCTGGAAAGGTTGTTCAGTACGATATGCGCATCGGCAACGCCCGGAAGTCCGATATCTTTGGCAAAGTTGTTGCGCTTTTCAAGCGCCTGATTAATTTCTTGTTCGCTTACGGTGTACTGTGTGAGCTGATTACAGCCGGTCAACAGGCCGCCAACGATCAATGCGGCGGCAAAAAAAATCTTCTTCATGGGGTTCCTCTACATGATGCGGTCGTCATAATCCTGACATAACGCAGCATGTGTCACCAGCGCGAACTCCGCCAGTAGAAAAAACTGAAAATAGCGGTAGCCTGTGTGACCTGGCCACCGCCGGTGAGCGTTAAATCGCCATTGATGATAACAGATTGATCTGCGTCTGTTTCGCCATATTGTCGCGATAGTCTGCGACACGTGTCGGCCAGTTGATACCGGCCACCAGCGTCAGATTACGCAGTAGGGGAAATAACTGGATATCGTCTTCGGAAAGTTCACCGTTCACGCCATTTGGCTGCACGATGAGCTTATCCAGTGCGCGTAAATCGTCACTGATCTTTTTTGTCAGGCCAGCGGAATGGGCAAGATGGTCGGCAAAACTGCCAATCATCGCCTCTTTCTTTTCAGTAAAGTATCTACGTGCTGATGGAGTGGAAAATTCATCAAACGCGGATTTTGCAAAGCGGGGTAGCAGCAGGTGATTGGCGTAGCTGTTCACTTTGCGCAACCACTCGTCAATGGCTGGGTTTTTCTTGCCGGTGAGCAGCGGTTTGCCATCCAGTTTATCGACGTAATGGACGATGTCCATGCTTTCAGGCAGATAGCGGCTGTCGTCCTTTTGCAGAATGGGCACCATTTTCTGGCCAATCATGCGGGTTGGGGTTTCGTCATCGTCATTGGCTAAGACATTCAGTTCGACGGGGATATTCTTGAGGCCGAAAATCATGCGGGCTTTGATGCAGAAAGGGCAGTGATCGTAAATATAAAGCTTCACGTTTCTCCTCCATTTGACTGTCAGTTCCCTTTCAGTATGGAGGAGACACGCGCAGGTATCAAATCAGGCTCCGGGTTCCAGCATGCCGCGCGGCGTGCGCTTGTGGCTGAACTGCCAGCCCAGCGCCAGGAACGTGATGACGCCAATAATCCCCAGCATCATCCACGGCAGCTCCGGTTGCTGGAGCAGTTTCCCCATATCAAACAGCCAACCGCCGCCGATATACCCGATAGCACCTCCTATGGCTAACCCCAGTCGGCTAAAACCCATATAACTGCCGCGCGCCCGCGCATCTGACAGCGAGGCGCTGAGCGTTTCACGGGCAGGTTCGGCAATGATCGAACCAATATAGAAGGTGCAAATCAGCGTAAACAACTGTTGCAAGTCACTCACCAGTCCTACGGGTAACATACTCAGTGACATCAACAGCAGACCGGCCATCAGACGATGCTCAAGACGAAACCGTTTTTCGCTCCAGCGCGCAATAGGGTAGAGCAGCGTCAGCGAGAGGCAGGCCTCAATGGCATACATCCATTTCACGGCTGAAGGCGAACCGGCGATGTCATTGACCATAATCGGCAGCATCAGCATGACCTGTACCGCCAGCATGTAATAGCCCGCCAGCGTCAGCACATAGGTGACAAAGCGTTTGTCACTGAGCACCCGACCCATCCCTTCCCGTACCGGAATACGCACGGTAGAGAGTTTCCACGCGGGCAGCAGCCAGGCGTTAAAGGCGGCGCAAAGCACGAACAACAGAGCCCCGGTGGCGCAGACCAGACGGAAGTCATACTGCAACAGCCAACTGCCTAATAGCGCGCCGATAACGGCCCCTGCGCTGTCCTGCATCATCAATATTGAGAAGAAGCGACCCCGCTGATGCGGGCGAATCAGTTTTACCACCAACGCAGAGCGCGGCGGATCGAACAACGTGCCGCCGAGACCGGAGAGGAAACAGGAGAACCATAAAAGCCAGGGTTCATGGGCGATTCCCATTGTGGCAAACCCGGCGGCGCGCATCAGCATACCCGTGACGATCATCGGTTTCGCGCCAAAGCGGTCGGCAACCGCGCCGCCAAAAATTCCCAGCCCCTGTTGAATAAGCTGGCGCAGGCCAAGCGCAATACCGACCATCACGGCAGCCCAGCCCATTTGATCGACGAAACGAATTGAGATCAGCGGGAACACGACGAAGAAGCCCAACACGACCAGCATATTATCGATGAGCAGGAAAGTTTTACCCAGGTTCCTGGCCTGCGAGACACGCGACATTTCCCCTCCCGGGAAACACTCGTCATTCTTCGAATTGCAACCGTATTTGCGGCATTCGGATGATTGAGAGTATATAAAGCGAAGTACCTCCTATTCTGCGGCTTTGCTGCCTTTTTGCCCACCCTCGCCGGGACAATATTTTTTTATCAAAAGTCCATCTTGATAGAGAGTTTTCATCAAAATGGAGGAATAATTCAAAAAATGGCAAATTGCACTTTTCACAGGGTGGTTTTGCACAGGTATAGTAAATCAATCAGGGTATAACGACGGCGATTCGGGAAGGAGTTGGAATAACTATGTTTGGCTATCGCAGTAACGTGCCAAAAGTGCGCTTAACCACCGACCGCCTGGTCGTGCGTTTAGTGCATGAGCGTGATGCCTGGCGTCTGGCGGATTATTACGCAGAAAATCGTCATTTCTTGAAACCCTGGGAACCGATTCGTGATGAAAGCCACTGCTATCCCTCCGGCTGGCAGGCGCGGCTCGGCATGATTGCCGAATTTCACAAGCAAGGTTCCGCGTATTACTTTGCGCTGCTGGATCCTGATGAAAAGGAGATAATCGGGGTAGCAAACTTTTCTAACGTGGTGCGCGGGTCTTTCCATGCCTGCTATCTGGGCTATTCCATTGCGCAGAAATGGCAGGGACAGGGGCTGATGTTTGAAGCGCTGACCGCCGCTATCCGTTATATGCAGCGTACGCAACATATTCATCGCATTATGGCGAACTACATGCCGCACAATAAACGCAGCGGCGATTTACTGGCGCGACTCGGCTTTGAAAAAGAAGGCTACGCGAAAAATTATCTGTTGATTGACGGACAATGGCGCGATCACGTGCTGACGGCGTTAACGACATCAGAATGGACCGCAGGTCGGTGAGGACACCTTATGAAATATGAATTAACTGCCGCTGAAGCTCGCGTAATTGGCTGTTTGCTTGAAAAACAGGTCACCACGCCAGAGCAATATCCACTCTCCGTTAATAGCGTGGTCACCGCCTGCAATCAGAAAACCAACCGTGAACCGGTGATGAATATGGCGGATCGCGAGGTACAAGAACTGCTCGACAATCTGGTAAAACGCCATTTTCTGCGTACGGTCAGCGGCTTTGGAAGTCGAGTCACCAAGTACGAGCAGCGCTTCTGTAACTCGGAATTTGGTCAACTGAAACTGAGTCCGGCGGAAGTGGCGCTGGTCACGACGCTGCTGTTGCGTGGCGCGCAAACGCCGGGTGAATTGCGCAGCCGCGCGTCGCGGATGTACGAATTCAGCGACATGGCGGAAGTGGAAACGACGCTGGAGCGCCTGGCGACGCGTGAGGATGGTCCTTACGTCGTGCGTCTGGCCCGGGAGCCGGGTAAGCGTGAAAGTCGTTATATGCATCTGTTCTGCGGCGAAGTGCATGAGCCGATTGCCCAGGCCGATGAGCCACACGCGGCGACCGGGGATTTACAGGCTCGCGTCGAGGCGCTGGAAAGCGAAGTCGCTGCGCTGAAACAACGGCTCGAGTCGCTGCTGGAACATCTGGGAGAGTAACGTGACAAAATTACGTATCGGGGTGGTCGGTCTGGGGGGCATTGCCCAGAAAGCCTGGCTACCCGTGCTCGGCAACGCCAGCGACTGGACGTTACAGGCCGCCTGGTCGCCGTCGCGCGAAAAAGCAGAGAAAATCTGTGCAGCCTGGCGCATCCCGTATGCGGGGTCGCTGACCGACCTCGCCGCTGACTGCGACGCGGTGTTTGTCCACTCCAGTACGGCGACCCATTATGCCGTCGTTAGTGAATTGCTCAATGCGGGCGTGCATGTCTGCGTTGATAAGCCGTTGGCGGAAAATTTAGCGGATGCCGAACGGCTGGTGGCGCTGGCGGCGAAGAAAAAGCTGACATTGATGGTCGGGTTTAATCGCCGCTTTGCCCCGCTGTATCGCGAGCTAAAGGCCGGACTGGGCGCTGCTGCCTCTGTGCGAATGGATAAGCATCGTACCGACAGCGTGGGGCCCCACGACCTGCGGTTTACGCTGCTGGATGACTATCTGCATGTCGTGGACACCGCGCTGTGGCTGGCGGGGGGGCACGCGCAGCTCAACAACGGGACGCTACTCACCAACGACGCTGGCGAGATGCTGTATGCCGAGCACCATTTCACTGCCGGTCAGTTGCAATTGACGACCAGCATGCATCGTCGGGCGGGAAGTCAGCGCGAGAGCGTACAGGCGGTGACCGATGGCGGGCTGATTGACGTGACGGATATGCGCGAGTGGCGTGAAGAGCGTGGGCAGGGCGTGGTGCACAAACCGGTACCCGGCTGGCAAACCACGCTTGAACAGCGCGGATTCGCCGGTTGCGCGCGCCATTTTGTGGAATGCTTACAAAATCAGACGGTTCCGGAAACCGCCGGTGAGCAGGCGATCCTTGCACAGCGCGTGGTGGAAAAGCTCTGGCGCGAGGCGATGAGCGAATAACCCCCTGTAACATCTGGCGGTAGTAATTCACCATAATCCAGGTAGACTAAGCGCCTCTTCCAACGCCTGCACTGCAGGCGTTTTGCCGTAGGGTCTGGAATAAAAAAGCAATGAACCTATTAAAATCGCTGGCCGCCGTCAGCTCAATGACGATGTTTTCACGTGTGCTGGGTTTTGCACGTGACGCGATTGTCGCCAGAATCTTTGGTGCCGGAATGGCAACCGATGCCTTTTTTGTGGCATTCAAATTACCCAACCTGTTACGCCGCATTTTTGCGGAAGGGGCCTTTTCTCAGGCCTTTGTTCCGATTCTGGCTGAATACAAAAGCAAGCAGGGCGAAGATGCCACCCGCGTGTTTGTCTCTTATGTCTCGGGACTGCTGACGCTGGCGCTTGCCGTGGTCACCGTCGCCGGGATGCTGGCGGCGCCGTGGGTGATCATGGTGACGGCACCGGGTTTTGCCGACACCGCCGATAAATTCGCGCTGACCACCAAACTGCTGCAAATCACCTTTCCGTACATTCTGCTGATTTCGCTGGCATCGCTGGTTGGGGCGATTCTCAATACCTGGAACCGCTTCTCCATTCCGGCGTTTGCCCCTACGTTTTTGAACATCAGCATGATTGGTTTCGCGCTATTTGCCGCGCCGTATTTCAATCCGCCGGTACTGGCGCTGGCATGGGCAGTCACCGTCGGTGGCGTACTACAGCTGGTTTATCAGCTTCCGCATCTGAAAAAAATCGGCATGCTGGTGCTGCCGCGGGTTAACTTCCGCGATGCGGGCGCGATGCGCGTCGTGAAGCAAATGGGCCCGGCGATCCTCGGCGTCTCCGTCAGTCAGATCTCACTGATCATCAACACCATTTTCGCCTCCTTCCTCGCGTCCGGTTCCGTTTCGTGGATGTACTACGCGGATCGCCTGATGGAATTCCCGTCGGGTGTACTGGGGGTGGCGCTGGGGACAATCCTGCTGCCTTCGCTGTCGAAAAGCTTCGCCAGCGGTAACCATGATGAATACTGTCGTCTGATGGACTGGGGACTGCGACTGTGCTTCCTGTTGGCGCTGCCAAGCGCGGTGGCGATTGGGATCCTGTCAGGACCATTGATTACCTCATTGTTTCAGTACGGTAAATTCACCGCCTTTGATGCACTGATGACGCAGCGGGCGCTGATTGCCTATTCCGTGGGGCTGATGGGGCTGATTGTGGTGAAGGTGCTGGCACCGGGCTTCTATTCGCGTCAGGACATCAAAACGCCGGTTAAAATTGCCATTGTGACGCTTATCATGACCCAGTTGATGAACCTCGCGTTCATTGGGCCGCTGAAGCACGCCGGGCTGTCGCTGTCGATTGGTCTCGCCGCCTGTCTGAACGCGGGGCTGCTGTACTGGCAACTGCGCAAGCAGAATATTTTCACCCCGCAACCCGGCTGGATGCGTTTTTTAGTCCGTCTGATTATAGCCGTGCTGGTGATGGCAGCCGTGCTGGTTGGCATATTGCACATTATGCCGGAGTGGTCGCAGGGGACGATGCCGTGGCGTCTGCTTCGCCTGATGGCGGTGGTAGTTGCCGGTATCGCCGCCTACTTTGCCACGCTGGCGGTGATGGGCTTTAAAGTGAAAGAGTTTGCGCGCCGGACGGCGTAACCGAAACCGTTCCGGATGGCGAAATGCCGCCATCCGGAAACCATCAAATAGAGAATTTTTTCCCGCCGCGAGAGGCAGAAGAGGGTTGACCGTTCGCGCCGTACAGTGACGGTTCCTGATACGGCTTCAAAACCTCAAGCGCTTGTTGATTGCGCTGAATCTGATCTTCCAGCAGCCAGCCGTTATGCTGGTTCAGGTCGCGTAAGTACTGCGTCTTATCGGTAATCGCTTTCCAGCGTTCGGCCACGTCATCATTCGCGCTACGCGGTGGGTCTTGTTCCAGACGTCGCTGTTGTTCCAGATAGTCCAGGGTCGCCAGCAGAGAACTTTTTTCTTCTGTAATACGCTGCAGCTGGCTACCGTTAATGTGGCCCACGGAAAGTTGTTGCTGTTCGGCGTCCATTACCGTCTTCAGGTCATTCAGGACAGCCGTCATCTGATCGAGTATTTCTGACAAGCGAGTCATACGGTCAGTTACTCACTCTGGAGATAGCTCTGCGTCTCGCGAATCAGCGAGTCGGCAATTTTTCCCGTGTCCATCTTCAGCTCACCGTTACGAATAGCGGTTTTCAGTGCTTCAACGCGTTCCATGTTGATATCACCCGCGCCAGGCTGCATCAGTTTTGCCTGAGCATCGCTTAACGTCACGCTGGTACTGGTTGCCGTCGAGGTTTTTTCCTGACGTGCTTTGAGGACCGGCGCATCCGTGGCTTCACGCGCCTGGACGGTGCTAACGGGTTTTAAAGGTGAGGTACGGTCAATGCTCATTTTTATCATCCTCATCGAGGGGTTATGCTGTAGCGGCCAGCTATCATCTAATGTGTAATCACTATCGGCAGCCGCGACAGAATCTTTAACTCATTATAGGTTAATAAGAATATTCCCATCAGGATCGACGATACCGCTGACGACCTGACCCGATAACATTCTCACACGTGCGTTCTGCGCGACCGCCGCATTGTTCAGTGCCTTACCTTCCGCATTGACGCTAAACCCATCGCCGTTGGCAACCACCTGCACGCGCTGCCCGGCCTTAATACGCCACGCCTGACGCAACATATTGAGCTGGATAGGCTGTCCTGGCGCAAGATCGCGCAGACTTACCGCGTCCTGAACCTGGCTGATATCCAGCACGGTGCGGGGGGGAAGTTGGTCAAGGCGCCCGCGTTTTAGCGTAACGCTGGTTGGGCCAAGCGTCCCTCCACGGGTAACGGGCGCGGCGGCGACCACATAGTTTCCCGTCGCCTGCACGTTGACCTGCAGGTAACGTTTTTCATTGGCGCAACGTGCCAGCACATTCACGTTCCCCCACAGTTTTGCCCCGGTCATGCTGAACGCCGGCGTTTCACAATGCGGCAGCAGATTGGGCGGGGTACGGACGGTAACGACCACGTCGTCGCTGAATCCCGCCAGGCGCTGGACGAACCAGTCAGTCAACTGCGTATTCAAATCCTGTGCCAGCGTCAGGGGGCTGAACAGCAGCGCCAGCATGGCTAATCCACGTTTTAACGTTTGCATTTTCACCTCCCACCGTTTTCGCAATGACAGGATTCTACCCGTGTGACGCAACCATCAACGCAATAAATAGCGACCCATTTTGCGTTTATTCCAGCGATAACGCGCGCGTAATGGGATTTAAGCTGTCGGCTGAATTTTGTCATCTGCGGAGGAGATATGCTCGATAAGCTCGATGCCGCTTTACGTTTTCAACAGGAAGCGCTGAATCTGCGCGCCCAACGGCAAGAGGTGTTGGCCGCCAACATTGCTAACGCCGATACGCCGGGGTATCAGGCGCGCGACATGGATTTTGCCAGTGAGTTAAAAAAAGTCATGGTGCGTGGACGGCAAGAAACCAGCGGTGTGTCGCTGGCATTAACCTCCGCACAGCATATTCCCGCCCAGGCCATCACGGCACCGTCTACGGATCTGCTCTATCGCATTCCCGACCAGCCTTCGCTCGATGGCAATACCGTTGATATGGACCGGGAGCGCACGCAGTTTGCGGATAACAGCCTGAAGTACCAGATGAGTCTGACCGCACTGAGCGGACAGATTAAAGGCATGATGAACGTGCTACAGGGGGGGAACTAATCCGTGGCGCTGCTGAATATTTTTGATATTGCCGGTTCGGCATTAACGGCGCAGTCCAAGCGCCTGAACGTGGCAGCCAGTAACCTGGCCAACGCCGACAGCGTTACGGGACCGGATGGTCAACCGTATCGCGCAAAGCAGGTGGTCTTCCAGGTGGATGCGGCGCCTGGTGCGGCAACGGGCGGCGTGAAAGTGTCGGACGTCATTGAGAGCCAGGCACCGGACAAGCTGGTCTATGAGCCAGGCAATCCGCTGGCCGATGCCAATGGCTACGTGAAGATGCCTAACGTCGATGTGGTGGGCGAAATGGTTAATACCATGTCGGCCTCCCGCAGCTATCAGGCGAACGTCGAAGTCCTCAACACCGTTAAAAGCATGATGCTTAAAACGCTGACACTGGGCCAGTAAAGGAGGCAGCCATGTCTATTGCGGTAAACGTTAACGATCCGACTAACACCGGTGTGAAAAACACGGGCAGCGGGAGTTCCCTGTCAGGCAGCAATGCTGCCGATCTGCAAAGCAGCTTTCTGACGCTGCTGGTGGCACAACTGAAAAACCAGGATCCGACCAACCCGATGCAGAATAACGAGCTGACCACGCAGCTCGCGCAGATCAGCACCGTCAGTGGTATTGAGAAACTCAATACCACCCTCGGGTCGATTTCCGGGCAGATCGACAACAGCCAGTCATTACAGGCCAGCACGCTGATTGGTCATGGTGTGATGATCCCCGGCACCACCATTCTGGCGGGGAAAGGCACCGAAGAGGGGGCCACCACCACGACCACGCCGTTTGGCGTTGAGTTGCAACAGCCGGCTGACAAAGTCACCGCTACCATTACCGACAAAGACGGCAAAGTGGTGCGCACCATTGATATTGGCGCGCTGAAGGCCGGTGTCCATACCTTTACCTGGGATGGCACCCTGACCGATGGCACGACGGCGGCAAACGGCTCGTATAACGTGGCGATAACCGCCAGCAAAGATACGACGCAGTTGGTGGCGCAACCACTGCAATTTGCGCTGGTGCAAGGGGTGATTCGCAGCAGCAGCGGTAACACCCTGGATCTGGGCACTTACGGAACCACCACCCTCGACGAAGTACGGCAGATAATCTAAGCCTTCACACTAACCAGGAGTAATCATGGCCTTTTCTCAAGCGGTTAGCGGCCTGAATGCCGCAGCCACCAACCTCGATGTCATTGGTAACAACATCGCCAACTCCGCAACCTATGGTTTTAAATCCGGTGCGGCATCCTTTGCGGATATGTTTGCCGGTTCGAAAGTCGGTCTGGGGGTAAAAGTCGCAGGCATCACTCAGGACTTTACCGACGGCACGACCACCAACACCGGTCGCGGTCTGGATGTCGCCATCAGCCAGAACGGCTTCTTCCGTCTGGTCGACAGCAACGGTTCTGTTTTCTACAGCCGTAATGGTCAGTTTAAGCTCGATGAAAACCGTAACCTGGTCAACATGCAGGGCATGCAACTGACCGGCTATCCGGCAACCGGCACGCCGCCGACTATTCAGCAAGGGGCGAATCCGGCACCGATCACTATCCCGAATACGCTGATGGCCGCCAAAGCGACCACCACCGCGTCCATGCAGATCAACCTGAACTCCACCGATAAACTGCCGACCAAGACGCCATTCAGTCCGACGGACTCTGACTCCTATAACAAAAAAGGGTCTGTGACCGTTTACGACACGCAGGGTAACGCCCATGACATGAATATCTATTATGTCAAAATTGGGGATAACAAATGGGATGTCTACACTCAGGATGCCAGCGTGGCAGGAAGTACCGCCACCAAAAACGCGGTGATGAATTTTAGCACCAACGGTTCGTTGGTCTCCGTCAATAACTACGTTGAGCAGCCGATTGATCCAGCCGATCCTGCGGCCGGTACTGAGCTTGTTGAAGGTCCTGCTAACGCGCAGCCGCAAATCCAGATTACAACAGGCACGATCAATGGCGCAGTGCCGGCGAATTTCTCCCTCAGCTTCCTGAACTCCATGCAGCAGAACACCGGTGCGAACAATATCGTCGCCACTAATCAGAACGGCTACAAGCCGGGCGATCTGGTCAGCTATCAGATTAACGACGATGGCACCGTGGTCGGCAACTACTCCAACGAACAGAAACAGGTGTTAGGGCAGATAGTGCTGGCGAACTTCGCCAACAACGAAGGTCTGGCTTCCCAGGGGGATAACGTCTGGGCCGCCACGCAGGCGTCCGGCGTGGAGCTGCTGGGGACGGCGGGGACCGGTAACTTCGGTAAGCTGACCAACGGTGCGCTGGAGGCTTCGAACGTGGATCTGAGTAAAGAACTGGTGAACATGATCGTCGCCCAGCGTAACTATCAGTCGAACGCGCAGACCATCAAAACCCAGGACCAGATCCTCAACACGCTGGTTAACCTGCGCTAAGCGCCTGACGGGATAACGTAATGGATCACGCAATCTATACCGCGATGGGGGCGGCCAGTCAGACGCTGAACCAACAGGCGGTGACGGCCAGCAACCTGGCGAACGCCTCAACGCCGGGATTTCGTGCGCAGCTCAATGCGCTGCGCGCCGTGCCCGTCGAAGGGCTGTCGTTGCCGACGCGTACGCTGGTCACGGCGTCCACGCCGGGTGCCGATATGACGCCGGGCCAGATGGATTACACCTCACGTCCGCTGGACGTGGCGTTACAGCAGGACGGTTGGCTGGCGGTGCAGACCGCGAACGGCAGCGAAGGGTATACCCGTAACGGCAGCATTCAGGTTGATCCGACCGGACAGTTGACCATTCAGGGGCACCCGGTGATTGGCGAAGCCGGGCCAATTGCGGTTCCGGAAGGTTCGGAAATCACCATCGCGGCGGACGGCACCATCTCCGCGCTTAATCCAGGCGATCCGGCGAATACTATCGCGCCGGTGGGCCGTCTGAAGCTGGTGAAGGCCGAGGGTAACGAAGTGCAGCGCGGCGATGACGGGATGTTCCGTCTGACCGCTGCCGCACAGGCCACCCGTGGCCCGGTGTTGCAGGCCGATCCGACCATTCGCGTGATGTCGGGCGTACTGGAGGGCAGCAACGTCAACGCGGTGTCCGCCATGAGCGACATGATCGCCAGCGCCCGCCGTTTTGAAATGCAGATGAAGGTTATCAGCAGCGTGGATGACAACGCTGGTCGCGCTAACCAACTGCTGTCGATGACTTAATACAGGACATTTTATGATCAGTTCATTATGGATCGCCAAAACCGGCCTGGACGCGCAGCAAACCAACATGGATGTGATTGCCAACAACCTGGCAAACGTCAGCACCAATGGTTTTAAGCGCCAGCGCGCGGTGTTTGAAGATCTGCTTTACCAGACCATTCGTCAGCCTGGCGCGCAGTCTTCTGAGCAAACCACGCTGCCGTCCGGTCTGCAAATCGGTACCGGCGTGCGTCCGGTGGCGACCGAGCGTCTGCACAGCCAGGGCAATCTGTCGCAAACCAACAACAGTAAAGACGTTGCGATTAAAGGTCAGGGGTTCTTCCAGGTCCTGCTGCCGGATGGCACTTCAGCGTATACCCGCGATGGATCATTCCAGGTCGATCAGAACGGTCAACTGGTGACCGCTGGCGGCTTTCAGGTTCAGCCGGCGATTACCATTCCGGCTAACGCTCTGAGCATCACCATCGGTCGTGACGGTGTGGTGAGCGTGACCCAGCAGGGACAGGCGGCACCCGTTCAGGTGGGTCAGCTTAACCTGACGACCTTTATGAACGATACCGGTCTGGAGAGTATCGGCGAAAACCTGTACACCGAAACCCAGTCTTCCGGCGCGCCGAATGAGAGCACGCCAGGTCTGAACGGGGCCGGTCTGTTGTACCAGGGCTACGTTGAGACGTCCAACGTCAACGTCGCGGAAGAACTGGTCAACATGATTCAGGTTCAACGCGCTTACGAAATCAACAGCAAAGCGGTCTCAACGACCGACCAGATGCTGCAAAAACTGACGCAACTTTAAGGCGTTGTCCGGTGAGGCTTTCGCTTCACCGGCACCCTGATTCAGAAGATAAAGGCAATGCAAAAAAACGCTGCGCACGCTTACCCGATCATGGCCCTGCTGGTGGTTTCACTGTCAGGATGTGCCTGGATACCTTCCACTCCGCTCGTCCAGGGCGCGACCACGGCGCAGCCTATTCCTGGCCCGACGCCGGTGGCAAATGGTTCGATTTTTCAGTCCGCGCAGCCCATCAACTATGGCTATCAGCCACTGTTTGAAGACCGTCGTCCGCGCAACATCGGCGATACGCTGACCATCGTACTGCAGGAAAACGTCAGTGCCAGTAAGAGCTCTTCCGCCAACGCCAGTCGCGATGGCAAAACTAACTTTGGCTTTGATACCGTTCCGCGCTATCTGCAAGGGTTATTCGGCAACGCGCGAGCGGACGTCGAGGCTTCCGGCGGTAACACCTTTAACGGTAAGGGCGGGGCCAACGCCAGCAATACCTTTAGCGGCACGCTGACCGTGACCGTCGATCAG
Source organism: Citrobacter sp. T1.2D-1 (assembly GCF_950098555.1). Taxonomy (NCBI): domain Bacteria; kingdom Pseudomonadati; phylum Pseudomonadota; class Gammaproteobacteria; order Enterobacterales; family Enterobacteriaceae; genus Citrobacter; species Citrobacter sp. T1.2D-1. The sequence continues at coordinate 85,964 of NZ_CATNHH010000002.1, read as the reverse complement.
GTGCTGGTTAACGGCAATTTACATGTCGTGGGTGAAAAACAGATTGCCATTAACCAGGGCACTGAGTTCATCCGCTTCTCCGGGGTTGTGAATCCGCGCACCATCAGCGGCAGCAACTCCGTTCCGTCAACGCAGGTTGCGGATGCACGTATTGAATATGTCGGTAACGGCTACATCAACGAAGCGCAAAATATGGGCTGGCTCCAGCGTTTCTTCCTTAACCTGTCGCCGATGTAAGCGAGGTCTCCCATGTTGAAATCTGTTGTTGGACTGGTTCTGGTCCTCGTCGCCACGCTGGCGCACGCCGATCGTATCCGCGATTTGACCAGCGTGCAGGGCGTGCGTGAAAACTCGTTAATTGGCTATGGGCTGGTGGTGGGGCTGGACGGGACCGGTGACCAGACCACCCAGACGCCATTTACCACACAAACCCTGAACAACATGCTCTCGCAGCTCGGGATCACTGTGCCGACCGGGACGAACATGCAGTTGAAAAACGTCGCGGCGGTGATGGTTACCGCCTCCTTCCCGGCTTTTGGCCGCCAGGGACAAACCATCGACGTGGTGGTGTCTTCGCTGGGGAACGCCAAAAGTCTGCGCGGCGGTACGCTGCTGATGACGCCGTTGAAAGGGGTCGACAGCCAGGTATATGCGCTGGCGCAGGGGAATATTTTAGTCGGCGGCGCCGGGGCGTCTGCGGGGGGCAGCAGCGTGCAGGTGAACCAGCTTAACGGCGGTCGAATCACCAACGGGGCCACGATTGAACGTGAGTTGCCCAGCCAGTTCGGCGCGGGTAACACGCTGAACCTGCAACTGAATAATGAAGATTTCACCATGGCGCAGCAAATTGCTGACACCATCAACCGGTCGCGCGGCTTTGGCAGCGCCACCGCGCTGGATGCGCGTACGATTCAGGTTCGCGTGCCGAGCGGCAACAGTTCTCAGGTTCGCTTCCTGGCGGATATCCAGAACATGGAGGTGAGCATGACGCCGCAGGATGCGAAAGTGGTGATCAACTCACGTACCGGTTCAGTGGTGATGAACCGCGAAGTGATGCTGGATAGCTGTGCCGTTGCGCAGGGGAATCTCTCCGTCACCGTTAACCGTCAGGCTAACGTAAGCCAGCCGGATACGCCGTTTGGCGGCGGTCAGACGGTGGTTACGCCGCAAACGCAGATCGATCTGCGCCAGAGCGGCGGTTCGCTGCAAAGCGTCCGCTCCAGTGCCAATCTGAACAACGTGGTCCGTGCGCTGAATGCGCTGGGGGCAACGCCGATGGATCTGATGTCAATTCTGCAGTCCATGCAGAGCGCCGGTTGCTTACGCGCGAAACTGGAAATCATCTGATGATTAGCGACAGCAAACTGATGGCCAGCGCCGCCTGGGATGCACAATCGCTGAACGAACTGAAGGCGAAAGCGGGTCAGGATCCGGCGGCGAACATCCGTCCGGTGGCCCGACAGGTGGAAGGGATGTTCGTCCAGATGATGCTGAAAAGCATGCGCGAAGCGCTGCCGAAAGACGGCGTCTTCAGCAGCGATCAGACGCGCCTGTATACCAGCATGTATGACCAGCAGATTGCGCAGCAGATGACCGCCGGGAAAGGACTGGGGCTGGCGGAAATGATGGTTAAGCAGATGACGCAGGGGCAGACGCAGCCAGCGGAAGATACCCCGCAGGTGCCGATGAAGTTCCCGCTGGAAACGGTGACCAGTTATCAGAATCAGGCGCTGACGCAACTGGTGCGTAAAGCGATGCCGAGAACGCTGGAGAGCAATGATGAACCGCTCTCCGGCGACAGCAAAGACTTCCTCGCCCAGTTGTCCCTTCCGGCTCGTCTGGCCAGTGAACAGAGCGGCGTACCGCATCACCTGATTCTGGCGCAGGCGGCGCTGGAATCGGGCTGGGGCCAGCGGCAGATTCGCCGGGAAAACGGCGAGCCGAGCTTCAACCTGTTTGGCGTGAAGGCCTCCGGCAACTGGAAAGGGCCAGTGACGGAAATCACTACCACTGAATATGAAAACGGCGAAGCGAAAAAGGTGAAGGCCAAGTTCCGCGTGTACAGCTCGTATCTCGAAGCGCTGTCGGATTACGTTGGTCTGCTGACCCGTAATCCGCGCTACGCTGCCGTGACCACGGCGGTCACGGCGGAGCAGGGCGCACAGGCATTGCAGAGCGCGGGCTATGCCACCGATCCGAACTATGCGCGTAAATTGACCAGCATGATCCAACAGCTGAAGTCGATGAGCGAGAAGGTGAGCAACGCCTACAGCACGAATCTCGACAATCTCTTCTAAAGGGCTCAAGTCCCACGACCTGCTGCCGATAATAATTTGTAACTGAAGGATTAAAAGGAACTTCCATGTCCAGCTTGATTAATAACGCCATGAGCGGGCTGAGCGCGGCTCAGGCGGCGCTGAATACTGCCAGTAACAACATCTCCAGCTATAACGTTGCGGGTTATACCCGTCAGACGACCATTATGGCGCAAGCCAATAGCACGCTGGGTGCCGGTGGTTGGGTGGGCAATGGTGTCTATGTTTCGGGTGTACAGCGCGAATACGATTCGTTCATTACCAATCAGCTGCGTGCGGCGCAGAATCAGAGCAGCGGTCTGACGACCCGTTATGAGCAGATGTCCAAAGTCGATAATCTGCTGGCCAGCAAAACCAGTTCTGTCTCCGTGTCAATGCAGGATTTTTTCACCAGCCTGCAAACGCTGGTGAGTAACGCCGAAGATCCGGCGGCGCGTCAGACGCTGATTGGTAAAGCCAACGGGCTGGTTAACCAGTTTAAAACGACCGACCAGTATCTGCGCGATCAGGACAAACAGGTCAATATCGCGATCGGTTCCAGCGTCGATCAGATCAACAACTACAGTAAGCAGATTGCCAGCCTGAACGACCAGATCTCGCGTCTGACCGGCGTGGGGGCAGGGGCGTCGCCGAATGACCTGCTTGATCAGCGCGACCAGTTGGTCAGCGAGCTGAACAAAATCGTCGGTGTCGAGGTGAGCGTGCAGGATGGCGGCACCTATAACATCACCATGGCGAACGGTTACTCACTGGTACAGGGCAGCAATGCGCGCCAGTTAGCGGCAGTTCAGTCGCAGGCTGATCCTTCGCGTACCACCGTTGCCTATGTGGATTCCATCGCGGGCAATATCGAAATTCCGGAAAAATTGATGACGACCGGTTCGCTCGGCGGATTGCTGACCTTCCGTTCTCAGGATCTGGACCAGACGCGCAATACGCTGGGGCAACTGGCGCTGGCGTTCGCTGACGCATTTAACCAGCAGCACCGGGAGGGTTACGATGCGAACGGCAATACCGATGTCGATTTCTTCAGTATCGGCGACCCGGCAGTGTATGGAAATAAAAAGAATACGGGCAGCATCTCCGCGACAGTGAAGACTGCTTCAGAAGTCCAGGCGACCGATTATAAGATGGTCTACGACGGGGCCAAATGGCAGGTCACACGTCTTGCTGATGGCACCAGTTTTGAAGCCACCGATGACGCGGGCAAACTGACCTTTGATGGTCTGGAGATCACTGTTGATGCTACGGCCGCTGAAAATGACAGCTTCATCGTCAAGCCGGTCAGCGACGCCATCATCAACATGGGTGTTAAGGTGACCAACGAGTCGCAAATTGCGATGGCTCAGAACGCAACGGCAGGCGAGAGCGACAACCGCAACGGCCAGGCGCTGCTGGATCTGCAAAAGAACGACACCACCGTGGGCGGCTCAAAATCGTTTAACGACGCCTATGCCACGCTGGTAAGTAATGTGGGTAGCAAAACCGCGACGCTGAAAACCAGCAGCACCACTCAGAACAACGTGGTGACGCAGTTGAGCAATCAGCAACAGTCTATTTCCGGCGTCAACCTTGACGAAGAGTACGGCAACCTGCAACGTTTCCAACAGTATTACCTGGCCAACGCTCAGGTGTTGCAAACCGCTAACTCTCTGTTTGATGCACTGCTGAATATTCGCTAAGGGAGCAGGAAACGATGCGTATCAGTACCCAAATGATGTATCAGCAGAACATGCGCGGTATTACCAATTCCCAGGCAGAATGGATGAAGTACGGTGAGCAGATGTCGACGGGGAAGCGGGTGATCAATCCGTCTGACGATCCTATCGCCGCCTCGCAGGCCGTGGTGCTGTCACAGGCGCAGGCGGAGAACAGCCAGTTCGCCCTGGCGCGAACCTTCGCCACGCAGAAGGTTTCGCTGGAAGAGAACGTACTGAGCCAGGTGACGACGGCGATACAGAGCGCGCAGGAAAAAATCGTCAGTGCCGGTAACGGGACGTTAAGCGACGATGACCGCGCCTCGCTGGCAACTGACTTGCAGGGGATCCGCGATCAGTTGATGAACCTGGCAAACAGCACCGACGGTAACGGGCGCTATATTTTTGCCGGTTATAAAACGGAAACGGCGCCGTTTGCTCAGGCTGACGGCACCTACAGCGGCGGTACAGATAGCATCACTCAACAGGTCGATGCTTCCCGCACGATGATCATCGGCCACACCGGCAATAAAATTTTCGACACCATCACCAGTAATGCGGTTCCGGAACCCAACAACGGGACGTCCGAAACTAGCCTGTTTAAAATGCTGGATTCGGCGATTGAGTCACTGAAATCGCCGGTGGGTGATGATGCAACGCTGAAAGAGCAGGCGAAAGCGGTGATTGATAAAACCAACCGTGGCCTGAAGAACTCACTCAACAACGTACTGAGCGTGCGTGCGGAACTGGGTACCCAACTGAGTGAGTTGAGTTCACTGGACTCGCTGGGTACCGATCGCGCATTAGGGCAAACGCAGCAGATGAGTAATCTGGTGGATGTGGACTGGAACGCGGCGATTTCGTCGTATGTCATGCAGCAGGCGGCGCTTCAGGCATCTTATAAAGCCTTTACCGATATGCAGGGGATGTCGCTGTTCCAGCTCAACCGTTAATACCGATTTGAAACATATCATGAAACTGGGTATGTTTTGTCTGCCCGCTCCAACTCACCCCGGAGCGGGCATTTTTTTGCCGGTTATACGCTAACGCGCAGATGGGCAGATGACCGCTTCCCCGCCAGTCTGATGACCAGCGCAATGGCGCCACTGAGCGTGGCCAGGGTGACGACACCTTGCCAGTTCGCCAGCGCATACACCTGACTGCCGAGCACGGAACCTAACGCCATACCGATAAACACAATGCTGAACAGCAACGCGTTCAGGCGGCCCCGGGCCTGTGGCTCCAGGCTATACACCAGGTTCTGGTGTGCCACTAGGCTCGATTGCAGTCCCAGGTCAAACCCGACGGCGGAGAGCGCAATGAGCAACCACTGACCGTGCACGGGTAAAGTGGGTAGCAGGAACATCAGCGCAAAAGAGACGGTCACTAGTAATGCTCCCAGTTGTGTTACTTTTTCTGCCCCGACGTTATCCGCCAGATGGCCTGCCAGCGGTGCAGCCAGCGCCCCGGTGGCCCCGGCGATACCAAATGCGCCTGCGGCGGCGCTGCCCATCCGATAATGTTCGGCGAGCATTACGGCCAACGTTGACCAGAACGCGCTGAACGCAACGGACAGAAAACCCTGAGCCAGGGCGGCACGACGCAGTGCCGGATAGCGACGCCATAGTTGCGCCAGGCTCACCATCAGCGCGGGGTAGCGCAGCGTGGAGTGGGCGGCGAACGGGGGCAGGACTTTCCATAGCAGCACGCCCACCAGCGCAATACTCAGCGCCGCGAGTTGATACATTTCTCGCCAGCCAAAGGCTTCCCCGACCAGACCGCTCACGGTACGTGACAACAAAATACCCAGCAGCAGGCCGGTCATCACCGTTCCTACCGTTTTTCCCTGCTTACCTTCGGGGGCCAGAATGGCCGCTGCCGGGACGATATCCTGCGCCATCGTGGCGGCCATCCCCAGCAAAAGGCTTACCGTCAGCAGGGAATGCAACTGCCCGGTGACGCTACAGGCCAGCAAGAGCAGGGCGAGTGCCGCACTTTTCGCCAGGATAAGCGTCCGTCGATCGTAGCGGTCGCCAAGCGGCAACAAAAACAGGATCCCCAACGCATAGCCAGCCTGCGTTAACGTGGGTACCAGACCCATACCGGTGATGCTGAGTGCCAAATCGGCCCCCATTAACGGCAATAACGGTTGCGCATAGTAGATGGCGGCAACGCTAAAACCCGCGCCCAGCGCCAGAACAAAGATGAGCCAACGAGACGGTGTGTTCATTTCAAAATCCTCAATCACAGGTGTGGGGCTATTTTTCTCTGAACAGCGGTGGCCTGGTAGCCAGCGAAGTGGTAAAACCGTTATACGTAAAGTGTATGAGCATTCAGATAATGATAAAGAATGAACGTATAGACAGGGTGGAACTGATGCGGACGTTTGTGCGCATTGTGGAGGCCGGTTCGCTGTCAGCGGCTGCCCGACAGCTAAACACCACCCAGGCGACGATCAGCCGACGGTTACAGTCGCTGGAGGCGATGCTGGGGGTAAAGCTGGTATTACGCACTACACACGCCATGAAACTGACTGACGACGGTGAGCGCGGGTATCAGCATGCCAAACATATTATTGATGCCTGGCTGGCGCTGGAAGACGGTCTCAACGTGACGGAAGACGAACCCGTCGGGATGCTGCGGGTACGGGCACCGCATGCCTTTGGTCAGCAACAGCTCCTCACGCCGTTACTGCGTTTTTTAGCGCGCTATCCCAATCTGTCGGTGGAGTGGATGCTCAATGACAAGACGGTCGATTTTCTCAGTGACAATATCGACTGTGCGGTCCGCGTCGGTGCGGAGGTCGATCCGGCGACCGTTTCTGTGCTGTTAGCGGAAGTACCGCGTAGCGTGGTCGCAGCACCTGCGCTGCTGGCGCAGTTTGATACCATTGCTGTGCCGGAACAGCTATCGTCACTGCCCTGGATTGCCGTCAATACGTTCTACCAGCACAATGTTTCGCTCACCCATCAATACCGCCGGGAACCGGTGACCTTTCCGATTACGCCGCGACTGAGTACCGACAGTATCTACGTAGCGCGCAATGCCGCGCTGGCGGGGTTAGGCGTGGTAGTGGTGTCAAGCTGGACGGTGACAGAAGATATCGCGCAAGGGCGACTCGTCGAATTAGTGCCTGACTGGCAGGCCGCACCTTTGCCGGTGCATCTGGTCTATCCGTGGGCGCGTTATTATCCCACTCGTCTGCGTAAGTTTCTGGAATTGATGAAAAAGGTGATGCCGGAACTGGCAGGAATGCGGCGACCGGAAGTGGAATAAAAAAGCCGACCCGGAGGTCGGCTTTTTACGCTATCGATTTTACTCGACAGGTTGAGGACGGGTCGGTCCGGCGGACGCATGATGCGTTGCGCTGTGACCGCCTGCGGCACCTTTGCCATCAAAGGCGAAAGCAGGGCGCTGCCAGTCACTGTGGCGCGACGCTTCCGGCACGTATTCCGGCGCAGGTGCGCGGGTCATCGGTGCGGTTGCATGGCTATGTTCAGCAACAGTTTCTGCTGCTATTGGTGTCGCGATTTCAGTGACCGGTGTAACGTCAACGGTTTCGGCGACCGGTGCAGGCATTGTTGGCGCTTCAACGACCACAGGTGCTTCAATCGGTTCGGCGACCACTTCAGGCTCTGTAACTACTTCAGGTTCAACGGCAACAGGTTCAACGGCGACAGGTTCAACCGCCACAACGTCAGTTTCTTCCACCACCGTTTCGGGTTCTACCGCGACGATTTCAGACGTCTCTTCAACCTCCGAAGCGGTCTCCTGAGCTTCAGCGACCGGTTCTGCCTGAGCGGCAACCTCTTCGGCGACCGGGACATCGGCGTCGGTAATCACCTGCGGTTGCTCAACAACCGGGGCGGCAATCACTTCCGGATGCGAGGTCTCAACCACCGCTTCAGCCTGAACCGGTGCTTCTGTTGCTATCGTTTCAACCACCGTTTCAACAGTCGGTTCGACCGCGGCAACGGTTTCAACGACAGCAGCTACCGCTTGCGGTTCGGACACAACGGGTTGTGCCTGCACCTGTTCGATTTCCTGTGCTTCTGGCTGCGCGTCCTGAGGACGTGCTACCGGATAGCGGATCCACACTTTGCCGGACGCCATTTCCGGAGAAGCGCAAGCAACCGTCAACGGCATCGGTGACTGCAGCGGGTAACGCTCATCACGGTAACGACGACGACGCTGACCGCTCACGCGCAGATGGCGTGGGGAACGACGGGAACGACGCGGCATACCGGCGTTATCACGTGCTTCACCGTTGTCATCCTGCTCAGAGGCAACTTCTGTCACAACAGGCAATGGTACTTTCACCAGTTCAGTGCTTTGCGTCGGCGCAGTTTGTTCTACGACCGGTGCGGTAACGTTCTCTTCTGCGGCGGTTTCCACCACTTCAGCTTCAGATGCATTGCTGGTGTAACGCACTTTCTGGCTCAGTTGACGCTGTTTACGGCGCGTCTGAGGCTGACGAACGCGCTCTTCCTGTTCTGTCTCCGGGGTCTGCTGTTCGTCAAGATTCAGCGCTTTCACTTCTTGCTGAGCCTGACGTTTGTCTTCGCTGCGACGGCGGTTGCGTTCGCGACGCGGTTGCTGCTGCTCATCACCGGACTTCACTTTATCCGCGGCGTCGGTAGACGGCTGACGGTTATCGCGGGTCTCGGTATTCTGCTGCGCGTTGCGGCGATTGCGGCGGTTTTCGTCGCGGTTTTCACCGCTCTCTGAACGTTCGCCACGATTATCGCGGTTATCACGGCTGTCACGACGTTCACTGCGATCGTTGCGGTCGCGGCGGTTGTTCTGACGCTTACGGCGATCCTGCTGACGTTCCGGCTTCTCTGCGACGGTCGGTGCAGGCTGCTCGGCGGGTTTCGCTTCTTCGCTACCGCTGAACAGCGATTTCAGCGCACCAAAGAAACGGCTCAACAGTCCCGGTTCAGCAGGCGCTGCTGGCGCAACGACGGCCTTCGGCGCAGCGGCTTTCACTACCGGTTCGGCAGGCGTTGGTTCAGGCGGAACTTCCGGCATCGCAAAAGTGGCGAGGGCGGGTTGTTCCGGACGTTTACGTTCAGCGAACTCTTCTTCAGACGGTAACGCCATCGCTTCTTCATGCAGCTTCGGCAGCATGTAGCTCAGGGTCGGCGTCTCTTCGCCTTTACGCACGCGCAGCACGGAGTAATGTGGCGTTTCCATCTGATCGTTTGGCACGATCACACAGCGCACGCCATCCTGACGGGTTTCAATCGCATTAACGGCTGTACGCTTTTCATTGAGCAGATAAGAGGCAATCGGTACAGGCACAATCGCGTGGACTTCCTGGGTATTCTCTTTCAGCGCTTCTTCTTCAATCAGACGCAGAATAGACAGGGACAGCGACTCGTTATCACGCACGGTGCCGGTGCCGCTACAGCGCGGGCAAACGTGATGGCTGGACTCGCCCAGCGACGGGCTCAGGCGCTGACGGGACATCTCCAGCAGGCCGAAGCGAGAAATATGGCTTATCTGAATACGTGCACGATCCTGACGAACGGCTTCACGCAGACGATTTTCCACCGCACGCTGATGGCGTACCGGGGTCATGTCGATGAAGTCGATAACAATCAGACCGCCGAGGTCGCGCAGACGCAACTGACGAGCGATCTCATCGGCTGCTTCCAGGTTAGTGTTAAACGCGGTTTCTTCGATATCGCCGCCGCGGGTTGCGCGAGCGGAGTTGATGTCGATGGCGGTTAACGCTTCAGTGCTGTCGATAACAATGGAGCCGCCGGAAGGCAGGCGCACTTCACGCTGGAAGGCGGACTCAATCTGCGACTCAATCTGATAGTGGCTGAACAGCGGGATTTCACCGGTGTAGAGCTTAATTTTGCTGCTGAAATCGGGACGACCCAACGCCGCAATATGCTGGCGCGCCAGTTCGAGCACTTTCGGGTTATCGATGAGGATTTCACCGATATCCTGACGCAGATAGTCGCGGAAGGCGCGAACAATCACGTTGCTCTCCTGGTGGATCAGGAACGGAGCAGGGCGGCTTTCAGCCGCTTTCTGAATGGCTTCCCAGTGTTTCAGACGGAAGCTTAAGTCCCACTGCAGCGCGTCGGCAGATTTGCCGACGCCCGCGGTGCGCACGATAAGACCCATGCCATCAGGCAGTTCAAGGCTTGCCAGCGCTTCTTTCAGTTCCGTACGGTCGTCGCCTTCGATGCGGCGAGAGATGCCACCCGCGCGCGGGTTGTTTGGCATCAGAACCAGATAGCTGCCCGCCAGGCTGATAAAGGTGGTCAGCGCAGCGCCTTTATTGCCGCGTTCTTCTTTATCAATCTGAACGATAACTTCCTGGCCTTCGCGCAGCACATCTTTGATGTTTGGACGACCATGAGCGTTGTAATTGGCGGGGAAATATTCGCGGGCAATTTCTTTTAACGGGAGGAAACCGTGACGTTCAGCGCCGTAATCAACAAAAGCTGCTTCCAGACTCGGTTCGATACGGGTGATTTTGCCTTTATAGATGTTCGCTTTTTTCTGTTCATGTCCAGGACTTTCAATATCCAGGTCGTACAGACGCTGCCCATCTACAAGGGCAACACGCAACTCTTCCTGCTGAGTTGCGTTGATTAACATTCTTTTCATCGTAACTTACTCATTATTCTTACATTGACGACTAAGCTGCGGGCAGAGTATTGCCTTTCCGGGTGTGAACCGATGGCCTCGTGTCTATTCGCGTCGCCAACCTCACGGTTATCGTCAGCTCAAAGAGGCGCAGAGTGTCGGTTGCCTGCGTTTCATACGGAAACGCAGCGCAATTATCAGGGGAACCGCCTGGGTATTACTCTCCAGAGAAGATCCGATCTACCGGTAAGGACTGCAACCCGCAGCCCGCTAACTGTCTGAAAGATCAATACGTCTTACGCCATTGCTGCGTGGATGATCGTTCGGACAAAATGGGTCTTTCCGTAAAATTCCTTGTTTTAACAAGATTCAGCACGGAAGCGGTGACATTATTCCACTGCTAACCTTGTTATAGCAAGATGACTTTTACCATTTATCACCCGCTTACTCACAGTTTTTTCACTTCTGCGCGGTGATTGGTTTAATAACCACCAAATCAGTCATGAAGCACGTGAGTGACGAAGGATAAAGATAAATATAAGCATAGAAAAATGAGTGGCGCTAATCCTTATGGCTATTTAGAATCGGCCCCCATGAAAACAGAGACTCCATCCGTAAGAATTGTTGCTATTACTGCTGACGAAGCGGGGCAACGCATTGATAACTTTTTGCGCACGCAGCTCAAAGGCGTACCGAAAAGTATGATTTATCGCATTTTGCGTAAAGGCGAAGTGCGGGTGAATAAAAAACGCATCAAACCCGAATATAAACTGGAAGCGGGCGATGAAGTGCGTATTCCGCCAGTGCGCGTGGCTGAGCGTGAAGACGAGGCCGTTTCACCGCATCTGCAAAAAGTGGCGGCGCTGGCTGACGTCATCCTTTATGAAGACGACCATATACTGGTGCTGAATAAACCGTCGGGAACCGCTGTGCATGGAGGGAGCGGGTTAAGCTTTGGCGTGATTGAAGGGTTACGTGCCCTGCGTCCGGAAGCCCGTTTCCTCGAACTGGTACACCGCCTTGACCGCGATACGTCCGGTGTGCTGTTGGTGGCGAAAAAACGATCGGCACTGCGTTCGCTGCATGAGCAACTGCGTGAAAAGGGGATGCAGAAAGATTATCTCGCTCTGGTACGCGGGCAGTGGCAGTCGCATGTCAAAACGGTTCAGGCACCTTTATTGAAAAACATTCTGCAAAGCGGCGAACGCATTGTGCGGGTGAATCAGGAAGGCAAACCGTCGGAAACGCGCTTTAAAGTAGAAGAGCGCTACGCCTTTGCTACGCTTGTTCGCTGTAGCCCGGTGACCGGCCGTACGCACCAGATCCGAGTTCACACCCAGTATGCGGGGCATCCAATTGCTTTTGACGACCGCTACGGTGACCGCGAGTTCGATAAACAACTGGCGGGAACCGGCTTATCACGTCTGTTCCTGCATGCGGCAGCGCTGAAGTTCACCCATCCAGGTACCGGTGAGGTATTGCGCATCGAAGCGCCGATGGACGATCGGTTGAAGCATTGCTTGCAGGCGTTACGTAAACCCGCCTGATTGCCGCGAACGCAACTTATCAGGCCTACAAATCATGCGTAGGCCTGATAAGCGTAGCGCCATCAGGCAAGACACGGTTATGCTTTGAGCGGGTTCATCTCTTCCCGACGTAACATCTGACACAGCGCGATCAGCGGCAAACCAATCAGCGTGTTGGGGTCGCGACCTTCTAATCGTTCAAAGAGCGCAATCCCCAGACCTTCGCTTTTAAAACTCCCTGCGCAGTGTAGCGGGCGCTCTTTGCGCACGTAGTCTTCAATTTCCGTCTCGCTGAGATGGCGGAAATGAACGTCAAACGGCTCCACTTCTGTCTGTAAATGTCCCGTCGCAGAGTTATACAGCGCCAGACCAGTATAGAACGTAATGATATTGCCGCTGGCTTTGGCTAGCTGCTGGCAGGCTTTCTCTTCCGTTAAGGGTTTACCGGTGATCTCGCCGTCCAGCACGCACACCTGATCGGAACCAATAATAAGATGTGCAGGGAAACGGTGAGCCAGTGACTGCGCTTTCTCCTGCGCAAGGCGAGTGACTAAGTGGTGAGGACTCTCCGCGGGCATTGGCGTTTCGTCTACCTCAGGGGCCGCGCATTCAAAGGGCATCGCCAGTTTTTCCAGCAGGGCGCGGCGCCAGGGAGATGTGGAGGCAAGAATGAGATTAGGCATATTTTTTCCACCAGATATAGCGTATTGATGAGAGCCATTTTAAACTATGCTCTTCGTCCTTCAGGTATGCCACTTTGGCGTCACCTGAGCGAAAATAAGTCTGTAAACCGCAATGTGTGCGAATTATTGGCAAAAGGCAACCGCAGGCTGCCTTTTTCTTTGACTATATGACGTTACAAAGTTAATATGCGCGCCCTATGCAAAAGGTAAAATTACCCCTGACTCTTGATCCGGTTCGTACGGCTCAAAAACGCCTCGATTATGAAGGTATCTATACTTCTGATCTGGTAGAGCGCGTCGCCGATTCTGTAGTCAGTGTGGACAGTGATGTGGAATGCTCCATGTCGTTCGCTATCGATAACCAACGTCTTGCCGTTATTACCGGTGATGCAAAGGTTTCGGTAACGCTCGAATGTCAGCGTTGCGGGAAGCCGTTTCCTTATCATGTTCACACAACGTATTGTTTCAGTCCGGTTCGTTCTGACGAACAGGCTGAAGCACTCCCGGAAGCGTATGAGCCGATTGAGGTTAACGAATTCGGTGAAATCGATCTGCTTGCAATGGTGGAAGATGAAATTATCCTCTCCTTGCCGGTAGTTCCGGTGCATGATTCTGAACACTGTGAAGTGTCCGAGGCGGACATGGTCTTTGGTGAACTGCCTGATGAAGCGCAAAAACCAAACCCATTTGCCGTATTAGCCAGCTTAAAGCGTAAGTAATTGAGGAGTAAGGTCCATGGCCGTACAACAGAATAAACCAACCCGTTCCAAACGTGGCATGCGTCGTTCTCATGACGCTCTGACCGCAGTCACCAGCCTGTCTGTAGACAAAACTTCTGGTGAAAAACACCTGCGTCACCACATCACTGCCGACGGTTACTACCGTGGCCGCAAGGTAATCGCTAAGTAATCACGCATCCGCGTGATGAAGCTTAGTGAGGAACTTCCCCGTTGCTACGGGGACGTTCCAAACCAGGCGGCGAAACGACTTTGACACGTCTAACCCTGGCGTTAGATGTCATGGGGGGCGATTTTGGCCCTTCCGTGACAGTGCCTGCAGCATTGCAGGCACTGAATTCTAATTCACAACTCACACTTCTTTTAGTCGGGGATCCCGATACAATCACGCCATTACTCGCTAAAGCTGACTTTGAACAACGTTCGCGTCTGCAGATTATCCCTGCACAGTCAGTTATCGCCAGTGATGCCCGGCCTTCGCAGGCAATCCGCGCCAGTCGCGGTAGTTCGATGCGTGTGGCGCTGGAACTCGTGAAAGAAGGGCGAGCACAAGCCTGTGTCAGCGCCGGGAATACCGGGGCGCTCATGGGACTTGCAAAATTATTGCTCAAACCACTGGACGGTATTGAGCGTCCTGCGTTGGTGACGGTTTTACCTCACCAGCAGAAAGGAAAGACGGTGGTCCTCGATTTGGGGGCAAATGTCGATTGCGACAGCAACATGCTGGTGCAATTTGCCATTATGGGCTCGGTGCTTGCGGAAGAAGTGGTCGGTATCAACAACCCTCGCGTGGCCCTGCTCAACATCGGTGAAGAAGAAACCAAGGGTCTCGACAGTATTCGGGATGCTTCTGTGGTGCTAAAAACAATCCCTTCCATCAATTACATCGGCTATCTTGAAGCCAATGAGTTATTGACGGGGAAAACGGATGTTCTGGTATGTGATGGTTTTACAGGCAATGTCACATTAAAGACGATGGAAGGTGTTGTCAGAATGTTCCTTTCACTGCTGAAATCTCAGGGTGAGGGTAAAAAACGGTCGTGGTGGCTGCTGATATTAAAACGTTGGTTACAAAAAAGCCTGGCGAGGCGATTCAGTCACCTCAACCCCGACCAGTATAATGGCGCCTGTCTGTTAGGATTGCGCGGCACGGTGATAAAAAGTCATGGTGCAGCCAATCAGCGAGCGTTTACCGTCGCGATTGAACAGGCAGTGCAGGCGGTGCAGCGACAAGTTCCTCAGCGAATTGCCGCTCGCCTGGAATCTGTATACCCAGCTGGATTTACAATGCTGGACGCTGGCAATGGCGACACATCACAGCCACACTGATTACGGTGTGGCGTGAGAGCCCCAGCCTCTTAGCCGTTGTGATGCGCGGTATATAACCAAAAAGTGACTGAGCGTACATGTATACAAAGATTATTGGTACTGGCAGCTATCTGCCTGAA
The DNA here is from genome assembly GCF_950098555.1 of Citrobacter sp. T1.2D-1. Taxonomy (NCBI): domain Bacteria; kingdom Pseudomonadati; phylum Pseudomonadota; class Gammaproteobacteria; order Enterobacterales; family Enterobacteriaceae; genus Citrobacter; species Citrobacter sp. T1.2D-1. The sequence goes on along the minus strand of NZ_CATNHH010000002.1, from coordinate 70,949 downwards.
CAGGTGCGGACTAACGCCGATCTGGAAAAAATGGTCGATACGTCTGACGAGTGGATTGTCACCCGTACAGGTATCCGTGAACGCCATATTGCTGCGCCGAATGAAACCGTCTCAACGATGGGGTTTGAGGCGGCTCAACGTGCGCTGGAAATGGCGGGCATTGATAAAGAACAGATTGGCTTGATTGTGGTGGCGACCACCTCAGCGACACATGCTTTCCCCAGCGCGGCATGCCAGATTCAGAACATGCTGGGCATCAAAGGCTGTCCGGCGTTTGACGTCGCCGCAGCATGTGCCGGTTTTACTTACGCGTTGAGCGTCGCCGATATGTACGTTAAATCCGGCGCGGTTAAACACGCGCTGGTGATCGGTTCCGATGTTCTGGCGCGCACCTGCGATCCGACCGATCGTGGAACCATCATTATTTTTGGCGATGGTGCGGGTGCCGTGGTGCTGAGCACTTCCGACAAGCCGGGCATCATCTCTACCCACCTGCATGCTGACGGTCGCTATGGCGAACTGCTGACGCTGCCGAATGCCGATCGTGTGAATCCGGAAAATTCGATTCATCTGACGATGGCGGGTAATGAAGTGTTCAAAGTGGCGGTTACTGAACTGGCACACATCGTCGACGAGACGCTGGAGGCCAATAACCTTGACCGCTCCGAACTCGACTGGCTGGTTCCGCACCAGGCTAACCTGCGTATCATCAGCGCGACGGCCAAAAAGCTGGGCATGTCAATGGACAATGTGGTGGTGACACTGGACAGGCACGGCAACACGTCTGCGGCCTCCGTCCCTTGCGCGTTGGATGAAGCTGTGCGTGACGGCCGTATCAAAGAAGGTCAGCTTGTGTTGCTTGAAGCCTTTGGCGGTGGATTCACCTGGGGCTCCGCGCTGGTTCGTTTCTAGTATAAGGATTTAAACATGACGCAATTCGCATTTGTGTTCCCTGGACAGGGTTCCCAGACCGTTGGAATGTTAGCCGATATGGCGGCAAGTTACCCCATCGTCGAAGAGACTTTCGCTGAAGCTTCTGCGGCGCTGGGCTATGACCTGTGGGCGTTGACCCAGCAGGGGCCGGCTGAAGAACTGAACAAGACCTGGCAGACGCAGCCTGCGCTGTTAGCCGCGTCTGTTGCGCTGTATCGCGTCTGGCAGCAACAGGGCGGTAAAGCACCATTGCTGATGGCGGGTCATAGCTTGGGTGAATACTCTGCGCTGGTTTGTGCCGGTGTCATTAATTTTGCTGATGCAGTGCGTCTGGTTGAACTGCGTGGTAAATTCATGCAGGAAGCGGTTCCGGAAGGCACCGGCGGCATGTCTGCTATCATCGGTCTTGATGATGCGTCCATTGCGAAAGCCTGTGAAGACGCGGCAGAAGGCCAGGTCGTCTCACCGGTGAACTACAACTCGCCGGGTCAGGTCGTTATTGCCGGGCATAAAGAAGCCGTTGAGCGTGCTGGTGCAGCCTGTAAAGCTGCCGGTGCGAAACGTGCGCTGCCGTTACCGGTGAGCGTACCGTCTCACTGTGCGCTGATGAAGCCGGCGGCGGAAAAACTGGCGGCGGAATTAGCTACAATACCCTTTAACGCGCCGTCTGTACCGGTTATTAACAACGTGGATGTGAAGTGCGAAACTGACGCGAACGCCATTCGCGATGCGCTGGTGCGCCAGTTGTACAGTCCGGTACAGTGGACGAAGAGCGTCGAATTAATGGCGTCGCAAGGTGTCGAACACCTGTATGAAGTGGGACCGGGTAAAGTCCTCACGGGCCTGACGAGACGTATTGTTGATACCCTGACGGCCTCGGCTCTGAACGAACCGGCGGCGATGTCGGCGGCACTTGCGCAATAAAAGAGGAACACCATGAGTTTTGAAGGAAAAATCGCGCTGGTTACCGGTGCAAGTCGCGGTATTGGCCGCGCAATTGCAGAGACGCTCGTTGCCCGTGGCGCGACCGTTATCGGTACCGCGACCAGCGAAAGTGGCGCTCAGGCCATTAGCGATTACTTAGGTGCGAAGGGTAAAGGTCTGATGTTGAATGTGACTGATCCTGCATCTATCGAATCTGTTCTGGAAAAAATTCGCGCAGAATTTGGTGAAGTGGATATCCTGGTTAATAATGCCGGTATCACACGTGATAACCTGCTGATGCGAATGAAAGATGATGAGTGGAACGATATTCTCGAAACCAATCTTTCATCAGTTTTCCGCCTGTCAAAAGCGGTAATGCGCGCTATGATGAAAAAACGTCATGGGCGGATTATCACTGTCGGTTCTGTGGTTGGTACCATGGGAAATGCGGGTCAGACTAACTACGCTGCGGCGAAAGCGGGTCTGATCGGCTTCAGTAAATCGCTGGCGCGCGAAGTTGCGTCCCGCGGTATTACGGTGAACGTTGTTGCTCCGGGCTTTATTGAAACGGACATGACGCGTGCGCTGACTGATGAGCAGCGTGCGGGTACGTTGGCGGCAGTTCCTGCAGGTCGTCTTGGCGATCCGAAAGAGATCGCCAGTGCGGTTGCATTTTTAGCCTCTGACGAAGCAGGTTACATCACGGGTGAGACTTTGCACGTCAACGGCGGGATGTATATGGTTTAACCACGAGATACGCAAAATCATCCAAATTGTATCAAGGCGGCAAGACCGAAAAGCCTGCGAGCATAGATGACTATGTGACCAGGCATTGAGGACGCAGCCAACACAGAGACAATTTGAAGGGTGACGCGTAGAAAAATATTTGCGTTATTATAGGTCTTGGCCTCAAAATAACGTAAAATCGTGGTAAGACCTGCCGGGATTTAGTTGCAAATTTTTCAACATTTTATACACTACGAAAACCATCGCGAAAGCGAGTTTTGATAGGAAATTTAAGAGTATGAGCACTATCGAAGAACGCGTTAAGAAAATTATCGGCGAACAGCTGGGCGTTAAGCAGGAAGAAGTTACCAACAATGCTTCTTTCGTTGAAGACCTGGGCGCAGATTCTCTTGACACCGTTGAGCTGGTAATGGCTCTGGAAGAAGAGTTTGATACTGAGATTCCGGACGAAGAAGCTGAGAAAATCACCACCGTTCAGGCTGCCATTGATTACATCAACGGCCACCAGGCGTAAGTGAACATCTCCAGGCGGTCATTCGACCGCCTGAGTTTTATCTTTTTGTCCCACTTGAATCAATTATCCCTCCCTGGAGGACAACCGTGTCTAAGCGTCGTGTAGTTGTGACCGGACTGGGCATGTTGTCTCCTGTCGGCAATACCGTAGAGTCTACCTGGAAAGCTCTCCTTGCCGGTCAGAGTGGCATCAGCCTGATCGACCATTTCGATACTAGCGCCTATGCAACGAAATTTGCTGGCTTAGTAAAGGATTTTAACTGTGATGACATTATCTCGCGCAAAGAACAGCGCAAGATGGATGCCTTCATACAATATGGAATTGTTGCAGGCTGGCAGGCCATGCAGGATTCTGGCCTTGAAGTAACGGAAGAGAACGCATCCCGTATTGGTGCCGCTATCGGCTCTGGTATTGGCGGTCTCGGACTGATTGAAGAAAACCATAGTTCTCTGGTGAACGGTGGACCGCGTAAAATCAGCCCATTCTTCGTTCCGTCGACGATTGTTAACATGGTGGCAGGTCACCTGACCATCATGTATGGCCTGCGTGGGCCGAGCATCTCTATCGCGACCGCCTGCACCTCAGGCGTACATAACATCGGTCAAGCCGCGCGTATCATTGCATACGGCGATGCGGACGCGATGGTCGCGGGCGGTGCTGAAAAAGCCAGTACGCCACTGGGCGTAGGCGGCTTTGGCGCAGCACGTGCGCTGTCTACCCGTAATGAAAACCCGCAAGCAGCCAGCCGCCCGTGGGACAAAGAGCGCGATGGCTTTGTACTGGGTGACGGTGCGGGCATGGTCGTACTGGAAGAGTATGAACATGCAAAAGCGCGCGGTGCAAAAATTTATGCTGAAGTCGTTGGCTTCGGGATGAGCAGTGACGCTTACCACATGACGTCACCGCCGGAAAACGGTGCTGGTGCGGCCCTGGCGATGGTCAACGCGCTGCGTGATGCGGCAATTGAACCTGGTCAGATTGGTTACGTTAACGCCCACGGGACATCCACGCCGGCTGGCGATAAAGCGGAAGCGCAGGCTGTTAAATCCGTCTTTGGCGATGCGGCAAGCCGAGTGATGGTGAGTTCCACTAAGTCCATGACCGGTCACCTGCTGGGTGCAGCGGGCGCGGTAGAGTCGATTTATTCTATCCTGGCGCTGCGCGATCAGGCTGTTCCGCCGACCATCAACCTGGATAACCCGGATGAAGGTTGCGATCTGGACTTCGTTCCTCACGAAGCGCGTCAGGTCAGCGGAATGGAGTACACGCTGTGTAACTCCTTCGGTTTCGGTGGAACTAACGGTTCATTGATCTTTAAAAAGGTCTGACCGCCGTTCTGCTTCCAGGCTAAAAGAGGTCCGCTTGTCGGGCCTTTTTTATTGCGTGCACTTCCCTTGTCCTGCGCCATCCATCCTGCGACACTAACGTGCCACTCATAAGGAGCCACTATGTTCTTGATCAATGGCCGTGAACAGGAATCTCTTCCCGCAAGCGATCGCGCTATCCAGTTTGGCGATGGTTGTTTTACTACTGCGCGTATTCTCGACGGCGCGGTTTCGCTGCTGGCGGCGCATCTGCGGCGTTTGCAGGTGGCCTGCTCGACATTGCAGATCGCCTTTGATGACTGGGACGCGCTTGAACGGGAAATGACCACGCTGGCCGCTGGTCATTCGCGCGCGGTTCTGAAGGTGATCATCAGTCGTGGCAGTGGGGGACGAGGATACAGCGGCGCGAATTGCCATGACAGCACCCGCATTCTCTCCGTCTTTGCGTATCCGCAACATTATGACCTCTGGCGCGAGCAAGGGATCACGCTCGCCTTAAGCCCGGTTCGTCTGGGTCGCAACCCTCTGCTCGCCGGTATTAAGCACCTGAACCGTCTCGAACAGGTGCTGATCCGCTCTCATCTTGAGCAGACGGACGCCGATGAGGCGCTGGTTCTTGACAGTGAGGGCTGGGTTACGGAATGCTGTGCGGCTAATTTATTCTGGCGAAAAGACAATGTGGTCTACACGCCGCGCCTCGATCAGGCGGGAGTGAACGGTATTATGCGACAATTCTGTATCCGGAAACTGGCACAATCGTCTTTTCAGGTTGTCGAAACGAATGCCCGCGAAGAAGCGCTGCAACATGCCGATGAAATGGTGGTCTGTAATGCGCTGATGCCGATCGTGCCCGTTCGGGCTTATGGCGCTAACACGTTGTCTTCACGTGCATTATTTGAGTTTCTGGCCCCATTGTGTGAGCATCCGAATTAGTCATGAAAAAATTGTTTCGTGTTGTCCTTTTACTGGTTGTTGTATTGGGCATTGCCGCAGGCGCGGGAATGTGGAAAGTTCGCCATCTGGCGGACAGTAAAATCCTGATTACAGAAGAGACCATTTTTACCCTCAAACCGGGAACCGGTCGTCTGGCCCTGGGCGAGCAACTGTATGCGGATCGGGTCATTAATCGTCCTCGCGTGTTTCAATGGCTGCTACGGGTCGAGCCGGATCTTTCCCACTTTAAGGCGGGAACCTATCGTTTAATGCCGGGCATGAGCGTGCGCGAGATGCTGCAACTGCTGGAAAGCGGGAAAGAGGCACAGTTCCCGCTGCGACTGGTGGAAGGCATGCGGTTAAGTGATTATCTCAAGCAACTGCGAGACGCGCCGTACATCAAACACACTCTGAGTGATGATAACTACGAAACCGTCGCAAAAGCGCTGGGCCTGGAGAATACAGAGGCGCTGGAAGGTTGGTTCTGGCCTGATACCTGGATGTATACCGCCAACACCACAGATATTGCCTTGCTCAAGCGCGCGCATCAAAAGATGGTGAAGGCGGTTGAGCACATCTGGGAAGGGCGAGCGGAAGGGTTGCCCTATAAAGATCAAAATCAACTGGTAACGATGGCCTCGATCATTGAGAAAGAGACGGCCATTGCCAGTGAACGCGATCGGGTCGCCTCCGTCTTTATTAACCGCCTGCGCGTCGGGATGCGTCTGCAAACCGATCCTACCGTGATCTACGGGATGGGGGAGCGTTATAATGGCAAGATCTCGCGCGCGGACCTGGAGACGCCAACGGCCTATAATACCTACACTATCACCGGGCTCCCGCCAGGACCCATTGCGATGCCAGGTGAAGCCTCGTTGAAAGCGGCGGCGCACCCGGCTAAAACACCGTATCTCTATTTTGTGGCCGACGGTAAAGGCGGCCATACTTTTAATACTAATCTTGCCAGCCATAACCGGTCGGTGCAGGACTACCTGAAAGTGCTTAAGGAAAAAAATGCGCAGTAATTATATCGTCATCGAGGGGCTGGAAGGCGCCGGAAAAACGACCGCAAAAAATGTTGTGGTTGAGACGCTTGAACAACTCGGTATTCGCGACATGGTTTTTACCCGCGAGCCGGGCGGTACACAGCTGGCAGAAAAACTGCGTAGCCTGGTGCTGGATATCCGTTCGGTCGGTGACGAAACCATTACCGTAAAGGCCGAAGTGCTGATGTTTTACGCCGCGCGCGTGCAACTGGTTGAAACGGTGATCAAACCTGCGCTCGAAGAGGGTAAATGGGTGATTGGCGACCGTCACGACCTGTCCACACAGGCGTATCAGGGCGGTGGGCGTGGGGTCGATCAGCAGATGCTGGCGACGCTGCGCGATGCCGTGTTGGGGGACTTTCGCCCGGATTTAACGCTTTACCTGGACGTCACGCCAGAGGTGGGTCTGAAACGCGCCCGTGCCCGCGGTGAACTGGACCGCATCGAACAGGAATCGTTTGATTTCTTCAATCGTACCCGCGCCCGCTATCTGGATCTCGCAGCCCAGGACCCCAGCATCCGGACAATTGATGCGACGCAACCGCTGGATACCGTGATGAACGATATCCGTACCACCATCACCGAGTGGGTGAAGGAGCAGGGCGAATGAAATGGTATCCATGGTTACGACCTGATTTCGAAAAACTGGTAGCCAGCTATCAGGCGGGAAGGGGTCACCATGCGCTACTGATTCAGGCTTTACCGGGGATGGGCGACGACGCATTGATCTATGCGCTGAGCCGCTATCTGCTTTGCCAGCAACCGGAAGGGCACAAAAGCTGTGGTCACTGCCGTGGCTGCCAGTTGATGCAGGCAGGCACGCATCCGGATTACTATTCTCTGTTCCCTGAAAAAGGGAAAAACACGCTGGGCATTGATGCGGTACGTGAAGTGAGTGAAAAACTGTATGAGCGTGCGCGGCTGGGCGGAGCAAAAGTGGTCTGGATCCCGGATGCGGCACTGATGACGGATGCCGCTGCCAATGCGCTGCTTAAAACGCTGGAAGAACCGCCCGCGCAAACCTGGTTTTTTCTCGCCAGTCGTGAACCCGCGCGATTACTGGCGACACTGCGCAGCCGATGCCGTTTACACCATCTCGCGCCACCGGCGGAACAGTACGCGGTATCGTGGCTTGCGCGAGAAGTGACAGCGTCACAAGACGCGTTATTGACCGCGTTGCGCCTGAGCGCCGGTTCTCCGGGCGCGGCGCTGACATTACTGGACGCCGAAAGTTGGTCCCAGCGCGACGCGCTGTGTCAGGCGCTGGCAAGCAGCATCCCTGCGGGTGACTGGTATTCATTATTGACGGTGCTGAATCACGAACAGGCGCCTGCCAGACTACACTGGCAGGCGACATTAATGATGGATGCGCTTAAACGTCAGCACGGGGCCACCGCGATGACCAACGCGGATGCCGGGCAACTTATCGCCACGATTGCCGGCCAGTTGTCTCAGATGCGTATTCAGGCAATCCTTAACGCCATTTGCCACTGTCGCGAACAGCTGCTTAACGTGACCGGAATAAACCGTGAACTGGTGTTAACCGATCTTCTTCTGCAAATCGAACATTATCTGCAACCAGGCACCGTGTTGCCTGTTCCCCACCTGTAAGAGAAACATTATGTTTTTAGTCGACTCGCACTGCCATCTTGATGGCCTGGATTATCAATCTCTGCATAAGGATGTGGATGACGTGCTGGCGAAGGCGGCCGCGCGCGATGTGAAATTCTGTCTGGCGGTGGCAACGACGCTGCCGGGATACCGCGGCATGCGGGAACTGGTTGGTCAGCGCGATAACGTCGTTTTCTCCTGCGGCGTGCATCCGCTAAATCAGGACGAACCCTATGATCTGGAAGAACTGCGTCATCTGGCGGCTGACGAGGGCGTTGTGGCGATGGGAGAGACGGGGCTGGACTATTTTTATACCCCTGAGACAAAAGTGCGCCAGCAGGAGTCGTTCATTCAGCATATCCAGATCGGTCGTGAACTGAACAAGCCGGTTATCGTCCACACGCGCGATGCCCGCGTTGATACGCTGGCGATTCTTCGCCATGAAAACGTGACGGATTGTGGCGGCGTACTACACTGTTTTACAGAAGACAGAGAAACGGCGGGTAAACTACTGGATCTGGGCTTTTATATCTCCTTTTCCGGCATTGTGACCTTCCGTAATGCTGAACAGTTACGTGACGCCGCGCGGTATGTGCCGCTGGATCGACTGCTGGTGGAGACGGATTCCCCGTATCTCGCGCCGGTGCCGCATCGGGGGAAAGAGAACCAGCCTGCGATGGTTCGCGACGTGGCAGAATACATGGCCGTATTGAAAGGTGTGGCGGTTGAAGAACTGGCGCAGATAACCACCGACAACTTTGCCCGCCTGTTCCATATCAACGCTTCCCGTCTGCAGTCAGCCTCGTAGTTGAGTTTTTTTAAAGCTCGTAATTAATAATTAAAGCGAGTAAAGTTCACCGCCACAAAGTGGGCGGTGAATGAGCAATCTGACACATTCTGATACCCTTTTTGGCAAAATGTGCAACTTGATGCGCTCTCCAGAGTTGAAACGTGATAGCCGTCAAACTATATTTCGCCGATTTATTTTACTCTGTGTAATAAATAAAGGGCACTTAGATGCCCTGTCCACGGCGGGGTTCTCCCCCCTCGCCAATGCGTGTGAACGTAGAAAGCACAAATACTCAGGAGCACTCTCAATTATGTTTAAGAATGCATTTGCTAACCTGCAAAAGGTCGGTAAATCGCTGATGCTGCCGGTATCCGTATTGCCTATCGCAGGTATCCTGCTGGGCGTCGGTTCCGCAAACTTCAGCTGGCTGCCAGCCGTTGTATCGCACGTGATGGCAGAAGCCGGCGGTTCTGTTTTTGCAAACATGCCGCTGATTTTCGCTATTGGTGTCGCGCTTGGCTTTACCAACAATGATGGCGTTTCGGCTCTGGCTTCGGTTGTCGCTTATGGCATCATGGTGAAAACCATGGCTGTGGTCGCGCCGCTGGTTCTGCATTTACCTGCTGAAGAGATCGCAGCAAAACACCTTGCGGATACGGGTGTACTCGGGGGGATTATCTCCGGTGCGATTGCAGCGTACATGTTTAACCGCTTCTACCGTATCAAGCTGCCTGAGTATCTGGGCTTCTTTGCTGGTAAGCGCTTCGTGCCGATCATTTCTGGTCTGGCGGCGATCTTTACCGGTGTGGTCCTGTCCTTCATTTGGCCGCCGATCGGTACTGCTATCCAGACGTTCTCTCAGTGGGCTGCTTACCAGAACCCGGTCGTGGCGTTCGGTATTTACGGCTTCATTGAACGCTGCCTGGTACCGTTTGGTCTGCACCATATCTGGAACGTTCCTTTCCAGATGCAGATTGGCGAGTACACCAACGCGGCAGGTCAGGTCTTCCACGGCGATATTCCTCGCTACATGGCGGGCGACCCGACTGCGGGTATGTTGTCTGGCGGCTTCCTGTTCAAAATGTATGGTCTGCCGGCTGCTGCCATTGCTATCTGGCACTCCGCTAAACCAGAAAACCGCGCCAAAGTGGGCGGCATCATGATCTCCGCAGCGCTGACCTCGTTCCTGACCGGTATCACCGAGCCGATCGAGTTCTCCTTCATGTTCGTTGCGCCGATCCTGTACGTTATCCATGCGATTCTGGCTGGGCTGGCGTTCCCGATCTGTATCCTGCTGGGTATGCGTGACGGTACGTCGTTCTCACACGGTCTGATCGACTTTATCGTGCTGTCCGGTAACAGCAGCAAGCTGTGGTTGTTCCCGATTGTTGGTGCGGGCTATGCGATTGTTTACTACACCATCTTCCGCGTGCTGATTAAAGCGCTGGATCTGAAGACTCCGGGTCGTGAAGATAATACCGACGACGCGAAAGCGGGCGCGACCAGTGAAATGGCACCGGCGCTGATTGCGGCGTTTGGTGGTAAAGAAAACATCACTAACCTGGATGCGTGCATTACCCGTCTGCGCGTCAGCGTGGCTGACGTGGCGAAAGTGGATCAGGCTGGCCTGAAGAAACTGGGTGCGGCAGGTGTGGTGGTTGCCGGTTCCGGTGTTCAGGCTATTTTCGGTACGAAGTCCGATAACCTGAAAACTGAGATGGATGAATACATCCGTAACAGCTAAGACCAAATAAGTTGGGGAGAACTAAGGCAGCCAAATGGCTGCCTTTTTTACATTCTGGAACACCTGATGACGCGCTGATAACCGGGTAAAGCGCCAACGCCGTCATCGACAGGGCGATCAGAACTGATAGTTTGCGGTGATGCTCACGTTGCGCGGCTCACCATAAACAATCGATCCTTCGACGTTGGTGTCGTAGGTTTTATCGAACAGGTTGTTGACGTTACCCTGCACAGAGAAGTTTTTGGTCACCTGGTAGCGGGTGAACAGATCCACCAGTGCGTAACTGCCTTGTTCTGCGCGGAAGGTGCCGTATGGCGTCGCGGTGTCGGTGTACACGCGGTTCTGCCAGTTCACGCCGCCGCCCACGGTCAGGTCGGGCATTACCGGCAGACGGTAGCTGGTGAACAGCTTGACGCTGGTACGCGGCAGATTCGGATTGACGGCGTTGCCTTCATTATCTTCCGCAACGTACCGCGTTGCGCCAAAGGTCATCTGCCAGTTATCGGTGATCGCCCCGTTAACTTCGAATTCAACCCCTTTGCTGACGGTTCCGTTCGCCGTTTTATACGCGATATCGCCATTGGTACCCGGAATTGGGGCACCTGTCGATTGGGCAACGTTATCTTGCTCAATGCGGAACACGGCGAGGGTGGTGGTCAGTCGGCTGTTCATCCAGTCGGACTTCAGACCTACCTCATAGTTGTTGCCGGTGACCGGCGTGAGGTATTTCCCGCTGCTGTCGCGTTTGTTCTGCGGCTGGAAGATGGAGGTGTAGCTGGCGTAAGTTGACCAGTTATCATTGATGTCGTAAACCAGACCGGCATATGGCGTGGTGTGGTTTTTCTCCATGCTGTAGCTCAGGGTATCGACACGCCAGTTGGTGTAGCGCGCGCCGAGGATCAGGTGCAGCGGGTCAGCCAGCGAAATACGCGTCGCAGCGTACAGCGACTTCATGTGCGTGGTGTCGTCCTGGGCCAGCGACTGGGGTGCCCAGTCGGTTTGCGGGAAGTTGCCATTGAAGTTATTGAAACTGCCAATCTCAGCCGGGAAGACGTTTGCCCAGGAGCTGAAATAGCGGTTGTTCTGTTTGCTGTAGCTGCCGCCAAACATCAGGTTGTGCTGACGACCGAACAGGTCATAACCGCCGTCGGCAAAGAGATCCAGCGCATCAACCTTACGCTTGCCGCTGTTCCAGCCCGTGCCGCCAACGTAGTCATAGCCCGGTCCGTAGCTGCCGTAAGGACCGACCAGCATGCCATCTGCCTTATTCACGTACGCATCGACATACATCGTTTTACTGTCGAATTTGATTTCCGAGTGGGTCGCATTCATCGTCGCCTGCCAGGTGTCGGCAAAACGCTGTTTGAGTGTGACAAAGACTTTGTTGATCTCTTTATCGTTATACGCCCAGTCTGGCGCGGTGCTGCGGGCGCGGTCGTAGCTGTTTTTGCTGCCGTCGGTATTCCAGCGTGGCAGACCACCCCAGGTAGGGCTGTCCACTTTGATTTTCTGATATTCATAGCCGGCGGCAAGGCTGGTGGTTTCACCCAGGTCAGCATCAATAATGCCCGAGAAGAAGTTTTTCTCGCTGTGATAGCGATCGAGCCAGGAGTCGTTGTCCTGATAACCCGCCACAACGCGTGCGCGCACATTACCGTCATCGGTGAGCGGACTTTGCAGATCCATCACGTAGCGCTGTTTGTTCCAGCTGCCATATTCCGCCGATACGTTGCCTTTGAACTCACGACTGGTCGCATGTTTACGGATCATATTGATGGAGGCCGACGGGTTGCCCGTACCGGTCATCAGGCCGTTTGAGCCGCGCACCACTTCCACGCGCTCGTAGAGTGCCATATCGGTGAGGGCATCACCCAGATTCCAGCGGGATTCGAAATAGGTCGGAATACCATCGACCATATAGTTATCAATCTGGAAACCACGGGAGAAGTAGCTGACGCGGTCAGAGTCCGCCTGGCTTTTGCTGATCCCGAGCGTGCTGTCCATCACGTCGCCCAGCGTTTGCAACTGCTGGTCATCCATGCGTTGCTCGCTGATGATGCTGACCGACTGCGGAATATCGCGTTGGGTCATCATCATTTTGGTTCCGGCGGTAGTGGATTTGACGCTGTAATCCCGTTCGTCACTGTCCGAGGTGGTCGCTGGCGCAGAACCGTCGACAATGACGGTCTCTTCTGGCGTGGCCGCCGCGAAACTCATGGATGGCATCAGTGCCATAGCGATACAGGCTGCCAGCAACGATGGTGTTGCAGCAGCCTGACATTGTTCATCCCTGTTGTGTGTTGTGAAAGACATCAGAAAGCCCTTAATCGTGAACGAGTCCTGGCTCAGGCCGTAAGAGGTGGCGATGAGCCCCTTTTTATTTTTCTAACCGTTAAATGCGCATGAAAATGCAAATGCGAAATATACGCATTCATATTATCTCTGTAAACAGATGTAACTTGCTTTCTGAAATCTTGTTTCACTACTTTTTTGCGCAGGAGAGGGGACAAATGGCGATAAGCGCATCACTGAGGCGATTTTTTGCTTAAGAAATCGTGGGTTAAGGTTGAAAGAGCGGGGTTAAGTCGCTAATACTCTATACTCGCAGTGTGGCTCAGCGTAGCATGACATCACGCATGGCTATTTTTAGAAAAGGAAAACGTCGTGGCAGAAGAGACTATATTCAGCAAGATTATTCGTCGTGAAATCCCTTCCGATATCGTTTACCAGGATGACCTGGTGACGGCATTCCGGGATATTTCACCGCAGGCGCCTACACACATTCTGATCATCCCCAACGTTCTGATCCCGACGGTTAATGATGTTACCGCTGAGCATGAGCAAGCGCTGGGACGGATGATTACCGTTGCGGCAAAAATTGCCGAACAGGAAGGCATTGCCGAAGATGGCTACCGCTTGATCATGAACACCAATCGTCATGGCGGCCAGGAGGTGTATCACATCCATATGCATCTGTTGGGCGGTCGCGCGCTCGGTCCTATGCTCGCGCACAAAGGGCTGTAATGATGATCAGAGGATGCATTGCGCTTTCGCTGGGTCTGCTCTTACTTGCCGGGTGCCGTTCTCATCCTGAGATCCCGGTAAGCGATGAGCAGTCGCTGGTGATGGAGTCGACGCTACTGGCGGCGGGGATCACCGCGCAAGAGCCGACGTTGACCACGTCTGATATTCAGCCCTCTGCATCCTCAACGCTGTATAACGAAAGGCAAGAACCCGTTACCGTTCATTATCGCTTTTACTGGTATGACGCCAGAGGGCTGGAGATGCACCCTCTGGAAGCGCCACGCAGCGTGACGATACCAGCGCATTCGTCGGTCACGTTGTATGGCAGCGCCAATTATCTGGGGGCGCACAAAGTCAGACTTTATCTTTATTTGTAAGGGGTGAATCTTGAAGACAAAAATGAGTCGCTACGCATTGATAGCCGCGCTGGCGATGTTCCTGTCCGGTTGTGTGGTGCAACGTGAACCTGCACCGGTTGATGAGGTGAAACCCACACCGGAACAGCCCGCGCAGCCGCAAGAACCCGCTCCGGGGGTACCTTCGGTTCCCACGATCCCGGGACAGCCGGGTCCTATTGAACATGAAGATCAGACCGCGGCACCGGCACCGCGCATACGTCATTACGACTGGAATAGCGCGATGCAGCCGATGGTAGGCAAAATGCTGCAGGCTGATGGCGTCACGGCGGGGAGCGTACTGCTGGTCGATAGCGTCAATAACCGCACTAACGGTTCGCTAAACGCAGGCGAAGCCACAGAAACGCTGCGTAATGCGCTGGCGAACAATGGCAAATTTACCCTGGTCTCCGCGCAACAGCTGTCGCTGGCAAAACAGCAGTTAGGGCTGTCGCCGCAGGACAGTCTGGGAACGCGCAGCAAGGCGATTGGTATTGCCCGTAATGTCGGCGCGCACTATGTGTTGTATTCCAGTGCTTCGGGTAACGTCAACGCGCCATCGCTGCAAATGCAATTAATGCTGGTACAAACTGGCGAGATAATCTGGTCAGGTAAAGGTGCCGTTCAGCAGCAATAACATACCAGGGCGCGACGCAGTGCTGTTGCGCTACTTTCCGCACTATCGTCCCGTCGCCGAAGGCCAGCGTGGTCTTAGCGGCGGGTGCGTGATTATTGAAAACTCAACCCAGCGGCTGGTTCTTCGCCGTCATCACGATCCCGATGCGCCGCAAGCGCATTTTTTACGCCAATATCACGCCTTATCGCGGTTACCTGAACACCTTGCACCGAAGCCGCGTTTTTATATACCCGGCTGGATGGCGGTGGACTACGTCCCTGGCGAGATAAAATCGGGGCTGCCGGATGCCGACGAACTGGCGGGCTTACTGTATTATCTTCATCAGCAGCCTCGCTTCGGCTGGCGTATCCATCTGCTACCGTTGCTGGAGCAATACTGGCAGGGGAGCGATCCGGCACGACGAACCCCGAACTGGCTGAGAGCGCTGAAACGTCTGCGCAAGCAGGGCGAGCCGCGTCCGCTGCGCCTCGCGCCGCTGCATATGGATGTCCATGCCGCGAACATCGTTCACGGCTCAGCAGGACTGCGGCTGATCGACTGGGAATACGCCGGAGACGGTGATGTCGCCCTTGAACTGGCGGCGGTGTGGGTGGAGGATGTTCAGCAACACCGGCAACTGGTGCAGGCCTATGCCGTTCGCGCGCGCATGGACGGGCAACAATTATGGCAACAGGTCAGACGCTGGTATCCGTGGATACTGATGCTGAAGGCCGGTTGGTTTGAATACCGCTGGCAACAGACCGGCGAACGACAATTTATCAGTCTGGCTGATGCAACCTGGCGGCAGCTGGCAACGAAGAATTAAGGAGAGCAGTGTGGGTCCAGTAATGTTGGATGTCGAAGGGTTTGAGCTGGATGCGGAAGAGCGGGAGATCCTGGCTCATCCGCTGGTGGGCGGTTTGATTCTGTTTGCGCGCAATTACCACGACCCGGCGCAGTTACGTGAACTGGTGCGCCAGATCCGCGCGGCGTCGCACAACCATCTGGTGGTCGCCGTCGATCAGGAAGGTGGGCGCGTACAGCGTTTCCGTGAAGGATTTACCCGGCTGCCAGCCGCGCAGTCCTTTGCGGCGCTGCACGGGCTGGAAGAGGGCGGCAGGCTGGCGGAAGAGGCCGGATGGCTGATGGCCAGTGAAATGATCGCGATGGACATCGATATCAGCTTTGCGCCGGTGTTGGATGTCGGACATATCAGCGCCGCCATTGGCGAACGTTCCTATCATGCTGACCCGCTCAACGCGCTGGCGATGGCGACCCGTTTTATTGACGGCATGCATGCGGCGGGAATGAAAACCACCGGCAAACATTTCCCGGGTCACGGCGCGGTTACTGCGGATTCGCATAAAGAGACGCCGACCGATCCGCGTCCTGAAGCGGAAATTCGTGCAAAAGATATGTCGGTTTTCCGTACGCTAATCTCGGAAAACAAGCTGGACGCCATCATGCCGGCGCACGTCATTTACAGCGCTGTCGATCCGCGTCCGGCGAGCGGTTCCCCGCACTGGCTGAAAACGGTTTTGCGCCAGGAGCTAGGCTTTGACGGCGTTATTTTCTCTGATGACCTGTCGATGGAAGGGGCGGCAATCATGGGCAGCTATGCCGAGCGCGGGCAGGCATCGCTGGACGCGGGTTGTGATATGATTCTGGTCTGCAATAATCGTAAAGGGGCGGTCAGTGTGTTAGATAATCTGTCGCCGATCAATGCAGAGCGTGTTACACGTTTGTATCATAAAGGTTCATTTTCGCGTCAGGAACTGATGGACACGGCTCGCTGGAAAACCGTCAGCGCGCAGCTCAACCAGTTACATGAACGCTGGCAGGAAGAGAAAGCAGGTCATTAACGCACGTTTGGTGAGGATGCGATGATTATCTATTTACACGGTTTCGACTCCAGCAGTCCGGGAAACCACGAAAAAGTCTTGCAGCTGCAGTTTATCGACCCGGACGTCAGACTGATAAGCTACAGCACGCGTCATCCGAAACATGACATGCAGCATCTGCTGAAAGAAGTAGACAAAATGTTGCAGCTCAATGTTGATGAGCGTCCGTTGATTTGCGGCGTTGGCCTCGGCGGCTACTGGGCTGAACGCATTGGTTTTCTTTGTGATGTTCGCCAGGTGGTGTTTAATCCGAACCTGTTCCCGTATGAAAATATGGAAGGCAAGATCGATCGTCCGGAAGAGTATGCGGATATTGCGACCAAGTGTGTGACCAATTTTCGCGAGAAAAATCGCGATCGTTGCCTGGTCATTCTCTCGCGTCATGACGAAGCCCTGAACAGTCAGCGCGCTTCTGAAGAGCTACACCATTTCTATGAGATCGTGTGGGACGAAGAGCAGACGCATAAGTTTAAGAATATTTCGCCGCACCTGCAGCGAATCAAGGCGTTTAAGACATTGGGCTAAAACCTGCGTCAGCCGGAATCGTCGGATCAAGCCAGCCTTCGGGCTGGTTTTTTTTGCCTGTTTTTCCGGCGTTGTCTATCTTTTCAGCAGCAAAACTTGATACACATCAATTTTGGTATGACCAATGCACCGCATGTGTTATTCTCACTCTCGAAGGACATTTTCATTGTCGTAACTTGTTGTTAATTAAAGGCTATGTTTATAACGTTTAATTAACAATTGGTTAATCATTTTAAGGGGGTCACGTTGACTACACCACTGAAAAAGATCGTGATTGTCGGCGGGGGAGCTGGCGGACTGGAAATGGCGACGCAGTTAGGGCACAAGCTGGGTCGCAAAAAAAAAGCGAAAATCACGCTGGTTGACAGGAATCACAGCCACCTGTGGAAACCTCTGCTGCACGAAGTCGCGACCGGATCGCTCGATGAAGGCGTGGACGCGCTGAGCTATCTGGCGCATGCCCGTAACCACGGCTTCCAGTTCCAGCTGGGTTCTGTGATGAATATCGATCGCGAAGCGAAAACCATCACCATCGCAGAACTGCGCGATGAGAAGGGTGAGCTGCTGGTGCCTGAGCGCAAAATTGCCTGGGACACGCTGGTGATGGCGCTGGGCAGTACCTCCAACGACTTCAACACGCCGGGTGTCAAAGAGAACTGTATCTTCCTTGATAACCCGCATCAGGCACGTCGTTTCCATCAGGAAATGCTGAACCTGTTCCTGAAATATTCCGCGAATCTTGGCGCGAACGGCAAGGTGAATATTGCAATCGTCGGCGGCGGCGCCACCGGCGTAGAGCTGTCAGCGGAACTGCATAACGCAGTGAAACAGTTGCACAGTTACGGTTACAAAGGGCTGACCAACGACGCGCTGAACGTGACGCTGGTGGAAGCCGGTGAACGCATTCTGCCTGCGCTACCGCCGCGTATCTCTGCAGCGGCGCATAACGAGTTAACAAAGCTTGGCGTTCGCGTCCTGACCCAGACGATGGTGACCAGTGCGGATGCGGGCGGCCTGCATACCAAAGACGGCGAATATATTGAAGCCGACCTGATGGTCTGGGCGGCGGGGATCAAAGCGCCGGACTTTATGAAAGAGATTGGCGGCCTGGAGACCAACCGGATTAATCAACTGGTGGTAGAACCGACGTTGCAGACAACCCGCGATCCTGATGTTTACGCGATTGGCGACTGTGCCTCCTGCGCGCGTCCGGAAGGGGGCTTTGTGCCGCCACGTGCTCAGGCTGCGCATCAGATGGCGACCTGCGCGATGAACAACATTCTGGCTCAGATGAACGGCAAGCCGCTGAAAGCGTATCAGTACAAAGATCACGGTTCGCTGGTTTCGCTCTCTAACTTCTCGACCGTCGGCAGTCTGATGGGCAACCTGACGAAAGGGTCGATGATGGTGGAAGGGCGTATCGCTCGCTTTGTCTACATCTCTCTGTACCGTATGCACCAGATCGCGCTGCACGGCTATTTCAAAACCGGTCTGATGATGCTGGTGGGCAGCATTAACCGTGTGATCCGTCCGCGTCTGAAACTGCATTAATCCTGCCTGACTCAGCACCGTCTGCTGGCGGTGCTGAGCGCCTTCATCATTCTTCTTCTACCTTCAGAGTTCTCTGAATCATCCTGTTTTAGCCGCGATCAGCGATATTTTCATCCACTGTCTGATGGGCGTCTTATTGCATTGGTTGCAAAATTGTAACCAATAGCAAAGAAGGAGGATCTCCCGTGAATAAATCGATGTTGGCGGGTATAGGGATTGGCGTAGCTGCTGCGCTGGGTGTGGCGGCGGTTGCCAGTCTGAACGTGTTTGATCGTGGCCCACAGTATGCTCAGGTGGTTTCTGCAACACCGATCAAAGAGACGATTAAGACGCCGCGTCAGGCGTGTCGCAACGTGACGGTGACGCATCGCAAACCTGTTCAGG
Organism: Citrobacter sp. T1.2D-1; assembly: GCF_950098555.1. Classification (NCBI taxonomy): domain Bacteria; kingdom Pseudomonadati; phylum Pseudomonadota; class Gammaproteobacteria; order Enterobacterales; family Enterobacteriaceae; genus Citrobacter; species Citrobacter sp. T1.2D-1. The sequence continues at coordinate 51,986 of NZ_CATNHH010000002.1, read as the reverse complement.
ATGAGAACCGCATAACCGGTTCGGTGCTGGGTGCGGTTGCCGGTGGCGTGATTGGTCATCAGTTTGGCGGCGGACGAGGTAAAGACGTGGCGACGGTGGTCGGGGCGTTGGGGGGCGGTTACGCCGGCAACCAAATCCAGGGCTCAATGCAGGAAAACGACACTTATACGTCCACACAGCAACGCTGCAAAACCGTCTATGACAAATCGGAAAAAATGCTCGGTTACGACGTCACCTACAAAATTGGCGACCAGCAGGGCAAGATCCGCATGGATAAGGATCCTGGCACGCAGATCCCGCTGGATAACAACGGCCAGTTGATTCTGAATAACAAAGCGTAAAAAAGCTGTACTCTGCAAGTTAGCCCCTCATTCGCTCAGGCTGAGGGGCTTTTTTTATCAGAAGGTTAAGGCGTAGTTCAGACCAAAGGTACGACCCCGACCCTTATACTCGTACAGCGACGGGCTGCCATAGGTTGGGCTGTACAGCAATGGCGCGCGCTGTCCCCACAAGGTGGTGTAATCTTCATCCAGCAGGTTTTCAATGCTGAAGGTCAGTTTACCCAGCGGGAGCTGATAGCTGCCGATAAAGTCCACGGTGTTATAGCCGTCCAGCTTGTTGCCGCTGGCATCGCTGAGATCGAACGATTGCTGGGTCTGAACCCGCAACGACCACGGCTCTGGCGCCCAGCCGACCCAGGCGGTGGCTTTGGACGGTGAGGCCAGCGTCACATCCCATTTTTCCCATTTCCCGTTCTGTTTCACTTCGGATTTCAGCACGTTAAAGTTCGCCCCCAGACTCCAGTCGCTGTCAGGGATAAAGTAGTCCGCCGCGCCTTCCACGCCGTAAATCCGGCGATCGTCAGGTTCCACGCGGATCGTCATATCGCTACGGTTAATCACAATCGACTTATCGGACGTCGAATAGTACGCCGCCAGTTGGGTACGCAGATTATCGCCGGTATAGCGCCAGCCCAGCTCATACGAATTGACCTTGATGCCTTCCAGACGCGAATCTGCCACGTTCACGCTGCGCTGGAGTTGGTAACGATCGCCCACCAACTGGTAAGTGCCGTTGCCGTAATATTTCCCGGGATCCGGCAGCTCAACGCCCTGGGAGAAGTTAAACCACGCCTGCTGGCGTTCGGTGAGATGCGCCAACAGTCCGGCGTTGAACAGGAAGTTGTCGTAATCGGTTTTACCTCCAGGAATGACATCGGCAGAGCTCGCTAAACCATTGGCGATCCCCTGCTGCTGCGCATAGCCCACAAAATCATCAACCCGATTTTCCGTCCACTGATAGCGCACACCGCCGCTCAGGGTGAAGATGTCATTGATGTCATAACTGCTTTGCAGGAACGGGGCGAAGTTGGTGATGCTGTAGCCGGGGTAGCGCCCTGTCGTATAGGCCGTGCGGTTGTCCATTCCGCCTGACGGCACAGACCAGCCCAGATCGAAGAACTTCTGGTTGGAGTCGAAGGTTTCATGGTCCGCGTCGACACCCCACGTCAGCTCCCAGTTATCCATCAACTGGCTGTTGAGCGTGATTTTGGCACCGTACTGGTCCGTGTCCTGCTGCGAGGCTGAGAAGCTGGTCACCTGACCTTTGCTGAGCGTCGGGAAAGGGTAGAATTTCAGCGACTCATCGCGGTAATAGATCTGGCTGACCAGATTCTGACCGAAGAAGTCCGCGTCGGAGTATTGCAGGCTGATCAGATGGCGCTCAGTCCCTGGAATACGGTCAGAACTGAGTCCGCTGCGGGTGCTGGCGGTGCCGCTGCCGGTAACGGCGGACATATTTTCACCCAGGTACAATCCGTAATCCTCATCCCCCTGACTCTTGTAATACTGGGTGACCAACTGTATCTGGCGCTGGTCATCGATGTCGAGAGTCCCGGTTCCCATCACATCCAGACGATCGGAGTGTTGCAGACCGGTTTGCGTGTTGTCGAGCATCAGGGCGTCGCCATTGCCGTCGTACCAGCCGCCAAAGCGCTGATAAGCCACGGACAGTCGGCCAGACGCACGATCCGTTCCGCCACTGACCGCTGCGGCAACGCGCTCGTCGCGATCGTTACTGTTGTTAAAGCCAGATTTACCGCCCAGTTCAAGCTCTACCTGGCGTTCCGCCTGGCCCTTTTTAGTGACGATGTTAATTAAGCCGCCGGTACTGCCGCCGCCATACAGCGACGTTGCGCCTGAAATGACCTCTATGTGTGCAATGTTAAAAGGGTCAATTGCATCCAGTTGGCGGCTGTCAGTACGCGATGAGTTCAGGCGTACGCCGTCAATCAGCACGACAATCGCGCGACCGCGCATGTTCATACCGTAGTTGGTGCGGCCTTGACTGCTGACGTCAATGCCGGGGATCAGTTGTGCCAGCACGTCTTTAAACTCTTTTCCGCCCTGAACCTGTTGCTCAATTTCCTGGCCTTCAATCACCCAGGTGGTCTGCGCCATTTCGGCGACGGTTTTCTGGCTGCGGTTGGCGCTGACGATGAGGTTTTCTTCTTCTGTTTGTGCCGCCGCAGCGGGCAGAGTCAGAGCCAACAGGATCGGGTTGAGGACCCAAAGACGCTTATTCATTCGCATTCCTTTCTGAAAATATCTGTGCAGGTGATGGTGTTTTAGCCGGTCGGTGCCAGCTGTTACATTGTGAAACAGATGTAAAATCAAATGCGAATATTGCTGATAATAATTTCTATTATCAATAGATTTTTGTGAAAAGTTGAACCTAACTAAATGATAACATTAATTATTGTGTGGGGATTTCGTCGAAGAAGAACCGGGAAACGGCGTTTCCCGGTCAGAAAAAACGATCAGGCCTTAAGCAGTTCAGGCCACAGGCGCAGGGTAGTGTGGGTGATTTGCATCAGCTTCTCAAAACTGGCGCCTTCGCGGGCGCTGATGGACATGCCCTGCAAAATGCAGCTCAGATACTCGGCAAGATTTTGCACGTTATTGTATGCCGGAATTTCACCGCGTTCCTGCCGCTGACGCAGAAATTGCGTCAGGGTCTGCTCCTGCATGGCGTGACGCGATTTCACCGTATGCGCAATATCGCGTGATGCCGCGGCAAGCGTCGCGGAGGTGTTAATCATAAAGCAGCCTGCGGGGGTGTCCTTGCTGGTGAAACAGGTTGCTACTGCGGTGAAGTAATCCTCCAGCGCCGCCTCAACGCTTTTTTCTTCGCAGAACAACTGCGCTTCGTGTTTTGCCGCGAAGCGAGCGATGTATCTGTCCAGCACCGCGCGGAACAGTCCTTCTTTATTAGTAAATTCCGCATACAGCGTTGGCGCCTTCGCACCCGTTGCTTCAACAAGGTCAGAAAGCGATGTCGCCTCATAACCGTGCTGCCAGAAGAGTGTCATGGCCTTATCAAGCGCGGCTTCCCTGTCGAACACTTTTGGTCGGCCACGGCTTTTTTTTACGCAACTTGTCGATTCAGTTGTCATGGTGCCGTTGTACCTTAATGGAGTTAGTGAACACCTATTATAAAAATAAATCCGCACAGGCTCCAGCGCATTCGCGAGAAAAATATTTTTAGCCTAGTTACATGAAAGATAAGCGTTTTTTATTTTATATAACGATCGTTATAAAAAATGGGTTGACGTGTGACCTGGATCACATCTATTATTTACCTATCGATCGTTAAGTAAATACTTACGACGCCCAATCATCTGCAAAAGGTCACAATTATGAAAAACGTAAAAACTCTCATCGCTGCTGCTGTTCTCAGTTCTCTGTCATTCGCAAGCGTCGCGGCTGTTGAAGTGCAGTCAACGCCTGCTGGTCAGCAAAAAGTCGGCACCATCTCTGCAAACGCAGGGACTAACCTGAGTTCGCTGCAGGACGAACTGGCGCAGAAAGCGGATGCGATGGGTGCGAAATCTTTCCGCATTACTTCTGTGACGGGTCCGAACAACCTGCACGGTACTGCGGTAATTTATAAATAAGCATTCCCCCCTCATTGATGCCTGCTACTGCAAAATAACGCGACATAAAAAAAGCCCCGCTGAAAATAGATTCAGCGGGGCTTTTTCATGTCCGGAACGGTTATTACATCGACTGCTGATCCACCTCACGATGGCGTCTGACATCGACCGGCATCCCGGAGCGAACATCCATCACATGCTGCATCACCGCCGCGTCCGTCTGCGCAGAATCTTTAAACGCCTGCAAGGTGCTGTTCAGCACAATAGGCAGAACCTGCGGGTCATCATCAATATTTTTCGACAGCGGCTGGTGGACTTCGACCAGACGCGTACCATCCGGCTCAATCGAGGCTTTAATAGGCGTATTGATGATATTCACTTTGGTGCCTGGCGTAACCTGTCTGAACAGGGTCTCGATATCGCCATCGCGCAGGCGGATACAGCCTGAGCTGACGCGCATGCCAATGCCGAAATCGGCGTTGGTGCCGTGCAGCAGATAGACACCACCGTAAGCAGCTAAGCGAATGGCATGATGTCCCATCGGGTTATCCGGTCCGGCAGGAACCACCGCAGGAAGGTCGATCCCTTGCGCTTTATAACGGGCACGGATATTCGCCGTCGGCGTCCAGGTTGGATTAGCGCGCTTGTCGGAAACCGTCGTGACCATCGTCGGGGTCAGAGTATCGCCGCTCAGTTGGCCAATGCCGATAGGGTAGACCGTGACCGCATTTTTCCCTGGAGGGTAGTAGTAGAGACGCAGTTCAGCCAGGTTGATGACAATGCCTTCACGCGGCGCATCCGGCAGCAGCGTCTGCAGTGGGATGGTCAACACGCTGCCCGGGCGGGGGACGTAGGGATCCACGCCAGGATTCGCCTGCAACAGGGCAAGAAAACCGACGTTGTATTTTTTCGCGATGGCTTCCAGTGAACCCCCGTTATTTTCAACAACGTGGTACTTGTTTTCCCCGACCAGCTTGCTGCCCGGTGGAGGAAGAGGCCAGGTATTCGCCTGCGCGGGAAGCGCAAGCGTAATGCTGGCGGCGAGTGCAAAAAAAGCCAGCCAGCGGGAGAATCGCATATTGTTCATTATCATCACAAATTAAAGGGTTATTATGCCAGAGCAGTCCAATGATAATTATGGCGGGGCGGTGTGTCTTGAATTGCAAGGGAAGTGCAAAGAGTTGTAAAGATCGTGGACCCTTGCCTGATGGCACTGCGCTTATCAGGTCTACGGTCAGGCATCGATTTGTAGGCCGGATAAGGCGAAGCCACTATCCGGCACACCACAATCATGCCACGGCGTTTTCTTCCAGTTGCTGCATAAACTGACGCACCCATTCCATCCGCGTTTTCCGATCGGTCAGATCCTGGATGAACTTCAGTCGGGTCGGTCCGTCAAGACGGTAGTGCTGCGGCTGTTTTTGCAGCAGTCCGATCAGCCAGTTCGGATTGACATGGTTCTTCTCAGCAAATTCGATGGTGCCGCCTTTCTCGTTGCCTTCCAGCTTGCGAATGCCCAGTTTCTGCGCCTGTTGACGCAACCGGGCGATATCCAGCAGAGTACGCGCCGGGTCGGGCAGCAGACCGAAGCGGTCGATCAGTTCCACTTTGAGCTCTTCAAGTTCATTCTCGCTTTTCGCGCTGGCGATACGCTTATAGAACGACAGGCGGGTGTTCACGTCCGGGATGAAATCATCCGGCAGCAGCGATGGCATACGCAGTTCGACTTCCGTTTGCTGGCTGGTGAGATCTTCCAGCGACGGCTCGCGTCCGGCCTTCAGCGCATCGACGGCGTTTTCCAGCAGCTCCATGTACAGCGAGAAGCCGATGGTCTCCATCGAACCACTCTGTTCTTCCCCGAGCAGTTCACCCGCGCCGCGGATCTCCAGATCGTGAGTCGCCAGCGCAAAGCCCGCGCCCAGATCTTCCAGCGAGGCGATAGCTTCCAGACGTTTTTGCGCGTCGGTCGTCATCGCCTTGGGGTGTGGCGTCAGCAGCCAGGCATACGCCTGATGGTGTGAACGCCCTACGCGACCGCGCAACTGATGTAACTGCGCCAGACCGAAGTGGTCCGCTCGCTCGATGATAATCGTGTTGGCAGTCGGGATATCAATACCGGTTTCGATAATAGTGGTACAGACCAGAACGTTAAAACGCTGATGGTGGAAATCGTTCATCACGCGTTCCAGTTCGCGTTCGCGCATCTGCCCGTGACCGATGGCAATCCGCGCTTCCGGCACCAGTTCCGCCAGCCTTTGGGCGGCTTTCTGGATGTTTTCCACATCGTTGTAGAGATAGTAAACCTGGCCGCCGCGCAGCACTTCACGCAGAATCGCCTCGCGTACCACCAGGCTGTCGTATTCACGAACAAAGGTTTTGACCGCCAGACGACGCGCAGGGGGGGTGGCGATAATCGACAGATCGCGCATGCCGCTCATCGCCATATTCAGCGTTCGCGGGATCGGCGTGGCGGTCAGCGTCAGAATATCCACATCGGCGCGCATCGCTTTAATGCGCTCTTTATGGCGCACGCCGAAACGGTGCTCTTCATCGACGATCAGCAGTCCCAGATCTTTCAACTTCACATCGCTTTGCAGCAGTTTGTGTGTACCGATCAGAATATCAATTTTCCCTTCGGCAACCTGTTCCAGGATCTGCGCCTGTTCTTTGGCGCTGCGAAAGCGGGAGATCATTTCGATGCGCACCGGCCAGTTGGCAAAGCGGTCGCGGAAGTTATCAAAGTGCTGCTGGGCAAGCAGGGTTGTCGGCACCAGAACCGCCACCTGCTTGTGGTTTTCGACCGCGAGGAATGCGGCGCGCATTGCCACTTCGGTTTTGCCAAATCCGACGTCGCCGCATACCAGACGGTCCATCGCCAGCGGCTGACACATATCGCTGAGCACGGCGTTAATCGCCTGCGCCTGGTCGGGGGTGGTTTCGAACGGGAAGCTGTCGCAGAACAATTGGTACTGTTCGCGATCGTGTTTGAAGGCGAATCCCTCTTTTGCCGCACGCTGGGCGTAGATATCCAGCAGTTCGGCCGCCACGTCGCGCACTTTCTCTGCCGCTTTCTGCCGGGCGCGTGACCAGGCATCGCCGCCGAGTTTATGCAGCGGCGCATTCTCTTCAGCGCCACCGGCGTAACGGCTGATCAGATGCAAAGAGGAGACCGGGACGTACAGTTTGGCGTCGTTGGCGTAGGTGAGCATCAGGTACTCGCCTTTGATCCCGCCCGCTTCCAGCGTGGTCATCCCGGCATAGCGACCGACGCCGTGCTCCAGGTGTACCACCGGCTGACCCGGATGCAGCTCCGCCAGGTTACGAATCAGCGTGTCCGGGTTAATCGTGCGGCGTGAATCCTGACGACGGCGCGCCACGCGCTCGCCCAGCAGGTCGCTTTCACAGATTAATGCCAGATTGCGCGTCGTATCGATAAACCCGTGCTCGGCGGCACCAATCATCAGGTAGCGTCCAACATCCGCAGCTTCATCCAGACGCATAATGCGCTTCGGCGCGACTTTGATGCGGGCGAGCAGTTCACCAAGGGCCTCACGACGACCTTCACTCTCAACCGAGAAAATCACCGGTCCGTCGAAGGACTCCAGGAACTTGCGCAGGGCATCCAGCGGCGATTTTTGCTGCGCCTGAACCGCCAGGTCCGGCAGCGGCTTGAAGCCTAAGTTGGTATTTGCCGCTTTGGCGGGAAGGTGATCGGTTTTGAGCTGTACGCGCGGCCAGCGTTTGAGTTCAGAAAAGAGCTCATCGACGCGTAGCCAGAGCGATTCCGGCGGTAGCAGCGGACGCATCGGATCCACACAACGGTTTTCGAAACGCGCCAGCGTATCGGCCTGGAAACGTTCGGCGCTGTTTTCTAAATCACCGGTGTTGACCACCAGCGTATTGGCCGGGAAATAGCTAAACAGCGGCGGCAGCGGCTCGCTGAAAAACAGCGGCTGCCAGTATTCGATCCCCGCAGGCAAGGTGCCCTTACTGACCTGCTGATAGATATGCTCCGCGTCGCGTTTTACCTCGAAGGTATCGCGCCACTGGCTGCGAAACAGTTCGATCGCCGTTTTGTCGGTCGGAAATTCGTGCGCGGGCAACAGATTGATGGCGTCGACTTCTTCCAGCGTGCGCTGGGTGTCAGCGTCAAACAGGCGCAAACTGTCAATTTCATCGTCGAAGAAATCCAGACGATAGGGCTGTTCACTGCCCATCGGGTAGAGATCCAGCAGCGCGCCGCGCGTGGCGTATTCGCCATGTTCCATGACCTGATCAACATGCCGGTAACCGGCGCTGTCGAGCTGTAAACGCAGGGCGTCGCGCGATAAACGCTGGCCTTTTTTCATCACCAGCGCATGACCGTGCAGATAGCTGTGCGGGCAGACGCGCTGCATCAGGGTGTTGACCGGCACGATCAGCACGCCACGCTGCATCGACGGTAGCTGATACAGCGTGGAGAGACGCGAGGAAATAATTTCCTGATGCGGAGAGAAACTGTCGTAGGGCAGGGTTTCCCAGTCCGCGAGGTTCATCACCATCTGATCGGTAAACTGGCGGATTTCATCATGCAGGCGCAGCGCGTTTTGCATATCGGGCGCCACGAGCACGACAGGACCGGCATGACGTTCGGCAATTTCTGCCACCAGTGTGGCACAGGCAGCCCCGGTCAGTTCACCCAACAGGCGCTGGTCGCCCGCTTTCACGGGCAGCGTGTAACGTTGTTGTTCAGGCATTCGGTTTAGGTATTCGTCAGATAAGCAATGCCCTGTATTATCCGTGATCGCTCCTCATTAGCAAATTGAATCGCCCTCACGTGAGGGCGAAATAGTTAGCGGGAATAGCCAACGGTTTGCGGGCGGGAAGGGGGGGTGAAGAGGATATCACCGAACAGACCCTGCGACAGTTTACGCACGGCAAGACCCAATAGCGTACAGATCAACAGGCTGGCAAATGGATAGACCAGCAGCAGGGCCAGTTCCAGTGCGGGGGACCAGACCGCGGTATTGATCTGCGGGATGAGCAGCAGGCTGAACGCCTCCACCAGAATGCGATGCGTGGTATAAATCGCGATAGTGTTCGAACCGATCACGTTAAGCAGACTGGACTCACGCATGCCGAAGCGCTGTTCATACTGATAGAACAGCTTCATGATCAGCACGATAGAGACCAACGACAGCAGCAATGAGACGTTAAACAACCACGCCGCGATAGCCAGCGCGAAGGCGGCCGCGCAGAGCAGCGCATAGCGGCGCAGCGGGACCTCTTTGATCCACGCCATCAGCGAGACGCCAAACCAGGCGCCGAGGCTGTAATACGGCAGGTTGCGGATCACGCTGTTCATTCCCCACCATGGGGTGGCAACAACGTTGATTGCCACGCTCAGCAAAACAAACAGAGCGAACAGCGGCACGGCCCAGCGGCTGAACACTTTACAGACCACAAAATAGACAATGAGCGCATACAGATACCACAGGCTGGTGCTGGCGGTCAGCATGCCGTGAAGGAACTGGCCGATGGAACCGGCGTAAGCGGCGTTGGAGGCGTTATGCAGGGAGCGCTCCGGCGCCAGCCAGTTGTTCAGTGCGCTGAGCGCCAGCCACTGGGCCACGCCCCACAGCGCCAGCACCCAGAAAATACTCCAGACCCGCTTGTTGACGCTCTCTTTCCAGCTCACGCTGTCGATATAGCGGCGAATTAAAAAGCCAGAGATAAAGAAAAATACTGGCATACGAAACGGAGCGAGATAGAGATTAAAGTAAATCCAGCACTTGGACAGCAGTTCCGAGAGAGGTAACTGGAAGTGGGTCAGGTGGGGGTAGAAGGTGATGACTGAGTGATAGATTACCACCAGACAGATGCATAACCCTTTGATTTGGTTAATCCATAGTTCTTTCTGTTTCATCAGGACCCTGTGCTTGTATTCGTCAACATAGCCTGTGATCCTGCGGGGTGATGCGGGTGTTGTAATGCGTAACATTCTGCTTTTTGATTTTTTAAGAAAAGGATCAGGGTCGACAGGGGCTATCTCACGAGCCTACTGAGCTGCGGATCCTTTTCCTCTGCGTACTGACGAACACTTACGGTTCAGGCGTTTACCCATGCGGCTTTCGCTTATATACTCGTGACTTTGCTAACAGCAACCAGACGGATTTCATGTACCAACCTGTCGCTCTATTCATCGGCCTGCGTTACATGCGCGGGCGTGCAGCAGATCGCTTCGGTCGCTTTGTCTCCTGGCTTTCCACCATTGGCATTACCCTTGGGGTGATGGCACTGGTCACGGTTTTGTCAGTGATGAACGGTTTTGAACGTGAACTGCAAAATAACATCCTGGGGCTGATGCCTCAGGCCATCCTTTCTGCGGAGCAAGGCTCCCTGAATCCTCAACAACTGCCGGAAAACGCCGTTAAACTGAACGGGGTGAATCGCATTGCGCCGCTGACAACCGGTGATGTCGTGCTGCAAAGTGCGCGCAGCGTGGCGGTTGGGGTGATGCTGGGTATCGATCCGGCGCAAAAAGATCCGCTGACGCCGTATCTGGTCAATGTGAAGCAAACCGATCTCCAGCCTGGCAAGTATAATGTCATCCTCGGCGAGCAGCTCGCGGGCCAGTTGGGCGTTAATCGTGGCGATCAGATCCGCGTGATGGTGCCATCAGCCAGCCAGTTCACTCCGATGGGGCGTCTGCCGAGCCAGCGCCTGTTTACGGTGATCGGCACCTTTGCGGCGAACAGCGAAGTTGATGGCTACCAGATGTTGACCAATATTCAGGACGCCTCGCGCCTCATGCGCTACCCGGCAGGGAATATCACCGGCTGGCGCTTGTGGTTGAATGAGCCGCTGAAGGTGGACTCGCTCAGTCAGCAGACGCTGCCGGAAGGAACGAAATGGCAGGACTGGCGCGAGCGTAAAGGCGAGCTGTTCCAGGCCGTGCGGATGGAAAAGAACATGATGGGGCTGTTGTTGAGCCTGATCGTGGCCGTTGCTGCGTTCAATATTATTACCTCGTTAGGTCTGATGGTGATGGAGAAGCAGGGAGAAGTGGCTATTTTGCAAACGCAGGGGCTGACGCCGCGACAGATCATGATGGTCTTTATGGTGCAGGGAGCCAGTGCCGGGATTATCGGCGCATTGCTGGGCGCTGCGCTGGGCGCGCTGCTGGCCAGTCAACTTAATACCCTGATGCCGGTTATCGGCATCCTGCTGGACGGTGCGGCGCTGCCGGTGGCGATAGAGCCGCTGCAGGTCATTGTGATTGCGCTGGTGGCGATGGCCATCGCGTTGCTTTCCACGCTTTATCCTTCATGGCGCGCTGCCGCCACTCAACCCGCTGAGGCTTTACGTTATGAATAAGATCCTGTTGCAATGCGACAAACTGTGCAAACGCTATCAGGAAGGTTCCGTGCAAACTGATGTGTTGCACGATGTCAGCTTCAGCGTGGGCGAAGGCGAAATGATGGCGATTGTCGGTAGCTCCGGCTCCGGCAAAAGTACCTTGTTGCACCTGCTGGGCGGGCTGGATACCCCAACCTCCGGCGACGTGATTTTTAGCGGTCAGCCGATGAGCAAACTGTCGTCAGCGGCGAAAGCGGAACTGCGTAACCAGAAGCTCGGCTTTATCTATCAGTTTCACCACCTGCTGCCGGACTTCACCGCGTTGGAAAACGTGGCGATGCCGCTGCTGATTGGTAAACATAAACCCGCCGAAATTACTGTCCGGGCGCGTGAGATGCTGAAAGCGGTAGGGTTGGATCACCGCGCCAGTCATCGTCCCTCTGAACTGTCTGGCGGTGAGCGTCAGCGCGTGGCGATTGCCCGTGCGCTGGTCAACAACCCGCGCCTGGTGCTGGCGGATGAACCGACCGGTAACCTGGACGCGCGCAACGCCGACAGCATCTTCCAGCTTCTGGGTGAGCTGAACCGCGCGCAGGGCACTGCGTTTCTGGTCGTCACCCACGACCTGCAACTGGCGAAGCGCATGAGCCGCCAGTTGGAAATGCGAGATGGACGTCTGACGGCGGACCTGAGCCTGATGGGGGCGGAGTAATGGCCTCGCCTTTATCGTTATTAATTGGCCTGCGCTTTAGCCGGGGACGGCGGCGCGGCGGCATGGTGTCGCTGATTTCGGTGATCTCGACCATCGGTATCGCGCTGGGCGTGGCGGTTTTGATCGTCGGTTTAAGCGCGATGAACGGCTTTGAACGCGAACTGAACAACCGCATTCTGGCGGTGGTGCCGCACGGTGAGATTGAAGCGGTCAACCCGCCGTGGACCAACTGGCGTGAAGCGCTGGAGAAGGTACAGAAGGTGCCGGGTATTACGGCCGCGGCGCCGTATATCAACTTTACCGGACTGATTGAGAGCGGGGCGAATCTGCGCGCCATCCAGGTGAAAGGCGTGGATCCGCAGCAGGAACAGCGTCTGAGCGCGCTGCCCTCGTTTGTGCAAAATAACGCCTGGGCTGATTTCAAAGCCGGTGAACAGCAAATTATTATCGGCAAGGGCGTCGCCGACGCGCTTAAGGTTAAGCAGGGCGACTGGGTCTCCATCATGATCCCCAATTCGAATGCCGATCATAAGTTGATGCAGCCAAAGCGTGTACGCCTGCACGTTGCCGGTATTCTGCAGTTGAGTGGTCAGCTTGACCATAGCTTCGCGATGATCCCGATGGCCGATGCGCAGCAGTATCTGGAGATGGACAACACGGTTTCCGGGATTGCGCTGAAGGTCAGTGACGTCTTCAACGCCAACAAACTGGTGCGTGACGCAGGTGAAGTGACCAACAGCTATGTCTATATCAAGAGCTGGATTGGTACCTACGGCTACATGTACCGCGATATTCAGATGATCCGCGCCATTATGTATCTGGCGATGGTGCTGGTGATCGGCGTCGCCTGTTTTAACATTGTCTCAACATTAGTGATGGCGGTAAAAGACAAGAGCGGTGATATTGCGGTATTAAGAACGCTGGGGGCGAAAGATGGCCTGATTCGCGCCATTTTTGTCTGGTACGGCCTGCTGGCGGGGCTGTTTGGCAGTTTGATCGGGGTGGTCATTGGCGTAGTGGTTTCGCTACAGCTGACGCCAATCATTAATGGTATCGAAAAGCTGATTGGCCATCAGTTCCTCTCCGGGGATATCTATTTTATCGACTTCCTGCCATCGGAATTACACTGGCTGGATGTGATTTACGTGCTGGTCACCGCACTGTTGCTGAGTCTGTTGGCGAGTTGGTATCCGGCGCGGCGCGCCAGTAACATCGATCCTGCGAGAGTACTCAGCGGCCAGTAACCATAATGGCGTGAGAGATACACAAACTCATTCATGTGACCAGAACAGCGGCCGCCTGAAGGATGAAGTGTATAAAACAAGGAGCGGCAATGTATTACGGGTTTGATATTGGTGGGACAAAAATTGCGTTGGGCGTCTTTGATAACGAGCGGAAATTACAGTGGGAAAAGCGTGTTCCCACTCCGCGCGACAGCTATGACGCTTTTTTAGAGGCCGTGTGCGAACTGGTGGCGGAAGCCGACCAGCGATTTGGCGTGAAAGGTTCGGTGGGTATTGGCATCCCCGGTATGCCGGAAACGGAAGATGGCACGCTCTACGCCGCGAATGTCCCTGCTGCCAGTGGCAAACCCTTGCGTGCCGATCTTAGCGCACGGCTCGATCGCGACGTTCGCCTCGATAACGATGCGAACTGTTTTGCCCTGTCTGAAGCCTGGGATGATGAATTTACCCGCTATCCGCTGGTGATGGGGCTGATTTTGGGCACGGGCGTGGGGGGCGGTCTGATCCTTAACGGAAAACCGATCACCGGGCGCAGCTACATCACCGGCGAGTTCGGTCATATGCGTCTGCCGGTCGATGCGCTCACGCTGATGGGCCTCGATTTTCCGCTGCGCCGCTGTGGCTGCGGTCAACTTGGCTGCATTGAAAATTATCTGTCCGGACGGGGATTTGCCTGGTTGTATCAGCATTACTATCATCAACCCTTACAGGCGCCTGAAATCATTTCACTGTGGGAGCAGGGGGATGAGCGGGCGCGGGCGCACGTTGAGCGTTATCTGGATTTGCTGGCGGTGTGTCTGGGAAATATCCTGACCATCGTCGATCCGGATCTGGTCGTCATCGGAGGGGGATTGTCGAACTTTACGGCCATCACCACCAACCTGGCAGACAGATTGCCGCGTCATCTGCTTCCCGTGGCACGTGTTCCTCGCATTGAGCGAGCACGACACGGTGATGCGGGCGGGATGCGTGGCGCCGCCTTCCTACATCTTACCGATTAATCAAAAGAGGTTGCTATGCTGTCGCGTCGGGGTCATCGGTTAAGTCGATTTCGGAAAAACAAACGCCATCTGCGCGAACGCCTTCGTCAACGGATTTTTTTCAGAGACAGAGTGGTACCGGAAGTGATGGAAAAACCAAGAGTTTTGGTGCTTACAGGGGCAGGGATCTCAGCGGAGTCTGGTATTCGTACCTTCCGCGCCGCAGACGGACTGTGGGAAGAGCACCGGGTTGAAGATGTCGCGACGCCGGAAGGCTTCGCCCGTAATCCTGCGCTGGTGCAGTCTTTCTATAATGCCCGCCGTCGTCAATTACAGCAGCCTGAAATCCAGCCTAACCCGGCGCACATCGCGCTGGCAAAACTGGAAGAGGCGCTGGGCGACCGTTTTCTGTTGGTGACGCAGAATATTGACAACCTGCATGAGCGGGCGGGTAACCAGAATATCATCCATATGCATGGCGAACTGCTGAAAGTGCATTGCTCGCAGAGCGGGCAGATCCTGGAGTGGACGGGCGATGTGACACCAGAAGACAAATGCCACTGCTGCCAGTTCCCGGCACCGCTGCGTCCGCACGTGGTGTGGTTTGGTGAGATGCCGCTCGGCATGGATGAGATCTATATGGCGCTGGCCATGGCGGATGTCTTTATCGCGATTGGTACCTCAGGCCACGTCTATCCGGCGGCCGGTTTTGTCCATGAAGCGAAACTGCACGGTGCGCATACCGTTGAGCTGAATCTGGAACCGAGCCAGGTCGGTAGCGAGTTCCAGGAGAAATATTACGGTCCGGCAAGTCAGGTGGTGCCTGAGTTTGTGGATAAATTATTGAAAGGATTGTGACGGAGATGTGTGCCGGGTGACGGCTTCGCCTTACCCGGCCTACGGATGAACGGCTTGTAGGCCGGATGAGCGCAACGTCATCCGGCATGGTGCTGAATTAGCGTCCTGCTTTCAGCTTCTGATAGTACTCTTCGTAAATTGCGCTGGCGGGGCCGACGTCGTTCTGCCATTCGCCTTTGCTGATAGTCTCCGCATCCGGGTAGAGCGATTTATCATTGGCGACTTCCGGACTTAACAGCTTACGTGCCGCCAGGTTTGGTGTCGGATAGCCGATGGTTTCCGCGACTTCTTTCGCCACGTCCGGGCGCAGCAGGAAGTTAATCAGCTTCAACGCGCCCTCTTTGTTTTTGGCGTTTGCCGGAATTGAGAGGCTGTCCATCCAGAAGATGCCGCCTTCTTTCGGCCAGACTACCTCCAGCGGCGTACCGGCCTGGCGCGCGACGAAGGCGGAGCCGTTCCACACCATGCCCAGATTGACTTCACCTTCCATATACGGATTCGCCGGATTGTCAGAGTTAAACGCGGCGACGTTAGGCATCAGCTTTTTCAGCTCATTATAGGCCGCTTCAATCTCTTTCGGATCGGTGGTGTTACCGGAATAGCCCAGCTTACGCAGCGCCATCTGGAACACTTCGCGCGCATCGTCGGTCAGCAGCAGGCTGCCTTTGTATTCCGGCTTCCAGAGATCAGCCCAGCGGGTGACCGTTTTCGGGTCAATGCTGTCGCTGTTCACACCGATAGCCGTTGCTCCCCAGATGTACGGAATGGAGTAGTCGTTGCCTGGATCGAATGGCTTGTTCAGCATCTCAGGATCGAGGTTGTTGAAGTTGGTTAACGTTGACTTGTCGATCTTCTGAATCATGCCCTCTTTACGCATCTTGTCGACGTAATAGGTGGAAGGCACAACCAGGTCGTAGGCGCCGTCTTTGTAGGTTTTGAGCTTGGCATACATGGTTTCATTCGACTCGTAGGTCGAATAGATGACCTTAATGCCGGTCTCTTTAGTGAACTGTTCCAGCAATCCTGGCGGAACATACTCGGTCCAGTTGTAGAAATAGAGTGTTTTACTGTCGTCCGCGTGCGCGGCGCTCATTCCTATTGCAAGAGCGCCTGCCGCGAGCAGGTGGCGTGACCATTTCATCATTTTAACGTCCCCTGAGATTAGCGCCTGACTCTCCAGGCTATTTTATTCATCATTCTGGCTGCGTGTTGTCCGCAGCCAGAATGACGTCAACAATTACGCCTGGCGAGACAGGCTTTTCGTTTTATCACGAGCAATAAGCTGGCTGGCGATCACCAGAACCAACGATAACACCAACAGAATGGTCGCCAGCGCATTCACCTCCGGTGAAACGCCGACTTTCACCATTGAGTAGATCTTCAACGGTAGAATTTCATAGCCAGGCCCGGTCACGAACGACGAAACCACCACATCGTCCATCGACAGGGTAAAGCTCAGCAGCCAGCCGGCGGCGACTGCGGGCATTGCCAGCGGCAGAATGATTTTGCGCAGGATGGTGATTTCGCTGGCACCCAGATCTTTTGCCGCTTCCAGCATCCGTACGTCAAACCCTTTCAGCCGCGAATAGACGGTCACCACCACAAAAGGCAGGCAGAAAGTGATATGCGAAAACAGCAGCGACCAGAAGCCCAACTGGATGCCCAGCAGCATAAACAGCACCAGCAGTGAAATGGCCATCACGATATCCGGTGACATCATCACCACAAACAACATACCGCTGACGAACGGTTTACCGCGAAAACGATAGCGATACAGCGCAACGGCAGTCAATGACCCGATGAGAGTGGCGAACGTTGCGGAAAAAATGGCCATCGTCAGCGAGTGTTGCGCCGCTTGCAGCAGGCTGTCGTTGTTCATCAGCAGGCCGTACCATTTGGTCGTAAAGCCCTGCCAGTTGATGCCAAAGCGCGAACTGTTAAAGGAGTTCACAATCAAAATAATGATGGGAATGTACAGGTACGCGTAGATAGCGGTCATAAAACCGCCGCGAAGCAGTCGACCGATCATTCGAGTTCTCCCTTTTTGTTCAGCAGTCGGGAGGCGCGCCAGTAAACCAACAGCATCAGGCCCATCACAATCGTCAGCGTAATGCTGGTTGCCGCACCAAACGGCCAGTCACGGATATTGAGGAACTGAACCTTGATAACGTTACCGATCAGCAGGTTTTTCGCGCCGCCCATCAGGTCTGAGACGTAGAACAGCCCCATCGCGGGCAGCATCACCAGCAGGCAACCGGCAATAATGCCCGGCATGGTCAGCGGGATGATTATCCGGATAAAAGTCTGCAACTTGCTGGCACCCAGATCTTTCGCCGCTTCCAGCAAAGGTCTGTCGAGCTTCTCAATGCTGGAATACAGCGGCATCACCATAAATGGCAGCAGGATATACACCAGACCGATAATCACCGCGCTCGGGGTGAACATGATGCGCATTGGCGTCTCGATCACCCCCAGCCAGAGCAGAAACTCGTTCAGGTAACCCTTCGTGCTGAGGAAAATTTTCAGCCCATAGATACGGATCAGCGAGTTGGTCCAGAAGGGGACAATCAGCAGAAACAGCAGCAGCGGGCGAACTTTCTCCGGCAGTCGCGCCAGAAACCAGGCAAAAGGATAGCCGAGCACAAGGCAGGCGAGCGTGGCGATCAGCGCCATATTCAGCGAGTGCAGCAGTACTTCAAAATAGAGCGGATCGAGCAGGCGCGCGTAGTTGTCCAGCGTAAAGACCATTTTGACGAAGCTGGCATCGTCGCGGGTCAAAAAGCTGGTGCCAATGATCATCAGGTTGGGCAGAAAGACAAACAACACAAGCCAACCGACGATAGTGACAATCACCACATTCTGGAATTTACTTGTGTTCTTCATCAGCCAGTACGACCTCCCAGCTTTCTACCCAGTTAATGGCCATTTTCTGGTCGAGGGAGTGGTCAAAGTCCGGATCGTCTTCGTTGAAGAATTCACTGACCATCACCATCTTGCCATTTTCCAGTTCAACCACCGACTCCAGCGTCATGCCCTTATAGTTACGCTCGCGGACGTAGCCAATCAGGCCGTCAATGTGATTGTCGTCGTTGATTTCATCCACGCGCAGATCTTCCGGGCGCAGCAGAACGTGCAGTTTCTGTCCAGGCTCGACGGCGAAGTTGACGTAGATATTGCATTCACGGCCTTCGACGTTAGCACGAACACGCTGTTCGTCCAGACGCTCGATTACCGTGGCGTTAAACATGTTAATCTCGCCAATGAATCCGGCGACAAACAGGTTTTTCGGCTCTTCGTAGATTTCACGCGGTGTGCCGTCCTGTTCAATTCGCCCATCGCGCATAACGACGATACGATCGGACATGGTCAGGGCTTCTTCCTGATCGTGCGTCACGAACACGAACGTGATGCCGAGCTTACGCTGCAAGGCCTTCAGTTCGTTCTGCATCTGCTTTCGCAGCTTATAGTCCAGCGCGGAGAGGGATTCATCCAACAGCAGCAGACGCGGTTTGTTGACCACCGCACGGGCAATCGCCACGCGCTGCTGTTGTCCCCCGGAGAGTTGATGCGGTTTACGCTGAGCGAACTCTTCCAGTTGCACCATTCGCAGTGCTTCCAGGACGCGCGGGGTGATGTCGGCGGCGGGGGTTTTCTGCATACGTAATCCGAACGCCACATTTTCAAAGACGGTCATGTGGGGGAATAACGCATAGCTTTGAAAGACGGTATTCACATAGCGGTTTTCAGCCGGTACGTGGGTGATGTCCTGGTTATCGAGCATGATGTGCCCGGAATCTACGGTTTCCAGACCGGCAATCAGGCGCAAAACGGTTGTTTTACCGCAGCCAGAAGGGCCAAGCAGCGTGAGGAACTCGCCATTATTGATTGTCAAATCCAGCTCGGAAATGACCTCTTTTCCATCGAAGCTTTTGCTGATACCTGACAACAGAACCAGCGGTGAAAGCGAACGCGGTTGTTTATTCAATTTCTTACTCTGTCCCATGTAAACGCAACGGATGGCTGACCGATGCGGGGTTTGTGGTTGACCACCTTGGTGACTCTTAATGAGGGCCGTAATTCTACGGCAAACCGTTGTCATCGCCAATGTTTGTTGCCAATAACTGGCGTAGTCTTATAGTCAGTAAGGGGTTCGGAAGCGAAATATTCTCGTTTGCGGGGATAAAAGTGACCTGACGCAATATTTGTCTTTTGTGGCTTACTGATAATGTTGTCACAAATAGTGAGGGTGACTGCATGGATAAACTACTTGAGCGTTTTCTGCACTACGTTTCATTGGATACCCAATCGAAAGCGGGTGTGAGACAGGTTCCCAGTACTGAGGGACAGTGGAAGTTATTAAATTTGCTCAAACAGCAGCTCGAAGAGATGGAGCTGGTCAATGTGACATTAAGTGACAAAGGGACGCTGATGGCAACGCTTCCAGCGAATGTCCCTGGCGATATCCCTGCTATTGGCTTCATTTCCCATGTGGATACCTCACCGGATTTTAGCGGTAAGCACGTGAATCCGCAGATTGTTGAGAATTATCGCGGCGGTGATATCGCTCTGGGCATTGGCGATGAAGTGCTGTCACCGGTGATGTTCCCGGTGCTGCATCAGTTGCTCGGACAAACGCTGATCACCACCGACGGCAAAACGTTGCTGGGTGCGGATGACAAAGCGGGTGTGGCGGAAATCATGACCGCGCTGGCGGTGCTGAAGCATAAAAATATTCCGCATGGCGATATTCGCGTCGCTTTTACGCCGGATGAAGAGGTCGGCAAAGGGGCGAAGCACTTTGATGTTGCGGCTTTTGACGCCAAATGGGCCTATACCGTTGACGGTGGTGGCGTGGGGGAACTGGAGTTTGAGAACTTCAATGCCGCCTCGGTGAATATCAAAATCGTCGGCAACAACGTGCATCCGGGGACGGCGAAAGGCGTCATGGTAAACGCATTATCCCTGGCGGCGCGTATTCATGCCGAGGTTCCGGCGGATGAAAGCCCGGAAATGACCGAAGGTTATGAAGGTTTCTACCATCTTGCGAGCATGAAGGGCACCGTGGATCGCGCGGACATGCACTACATCATTCGCGATTTCGACCGCAAGCAGTTTGAAGCGCGCAAACGTAAGATGATGGAGATAGCCAGGAAGGTCGGGAAAGGGTTACACCCGGACTGTTACATTGAACTGGTGATTGAAGACAGTTATTACAATATGCGTGAAAAAGTGGCTGAGCATCCGCATGTACTGGATATCGCTCAGCAGGCGATGCGTGACTGTGACATTCAACCGGATATGAAACCGATCCGCGGCGGCACCGACGGCGCGCAACTCTCTTTCATGGGATTGCCGTGCCCGAATCTGTTCACCGGTGGCTACAACTATCATGGCAAGCATGAGTTTGTGACGCTGGAAGGCATGGAAAAAGCGGTGCAGGTGATTGTACGGATTGCCGAGTTAACGGCGAAGCAGTCGTAGCGTGGCTGATGCCGCATGGCGTGACGCTTATCCGGCCTACAGGACATTTGAACCGTAGGCCGGATAAGACGCATTAGCGTCGCCATCCGGCATAATCTCCATGTTACCCTTCGAAGAACCAGTATCCGCTGTTGACCAGCGCCGCCAGCATGGCGAGGAACGAGGGATCTTCCAGCGCGTCGCCAAAATTCTCCGCGGTCAGCACGATATGGCTGGCGAGCGCTTCCAGCGCCGGACGGTGCGGGGAATCAATTTTTTCGCCATTGGCATAAACGTCATCGCCCACACGCAGTACCCGTAATCCTCCCAGACGCACCAGCACATCGCCTTGTTTCAGGGCATCGTAGATCTCATCAGGCTGATACGGCGGCTCCGGCGGTGCAATATCCAGTTCATGACGCGACTGGGAGATAAACTCGCCAAACCACTGTTTGAAATGCTCCGGCTGATTAATGAGATCCAGCATCATGGCGCGCAGTTTGTCCATTTCCTGCGGTAGAACGTCGGCAGGATGATCGCGAGGCGGCATATCGGGGTCGCTGTAATACGTGCTGCCCAGTTCACGTTGCAGGACATAGTCGGCAAAACCGCTGATCAGTTCGCGGGTATTCGGTGCGCGAAAGCCAACCGAATAGTTCATCGCGTTTTCCAGCGCATAGCCTTCGTGCGGGAATCCCGGCGGAATGTAGAGAATATCGCCCGGCTCCAGTTCTTCATCAATGATGGCTTCAAAAGGATCCACCTGCAGCAGATCTGGATGCGGGCAGTGCTGTTTCATCTGCAGCTTTTCCCCCACCCGCCAACGGCGGCGACCGGTTCCCTGAATGATAAACACATCATACTGATCGAGATGCGGACCTACGCCGCCGCCGGGTACGGAGAATGAGACCATCAGATCGTCAATACGCCAGTCGGGCAGGGCGCGGAAGGGGCGCATCAGCGCGGCGGTCGGCTCATGCCAGTGGTTCACCGCCTGTACCAGCAATGACCAGTTATTTTCGCCGAGATGGTCATAGCTTTCGAACGGACCGTGGCTGACCTGCCATTTACCATCCTGATGGCTTACCAGACGGCTATCGACTTCGCTTTCCATCGCCAACCCTGCCAGTTCGTCAGGAGAGAGGGGATCGATGAAGTTATTAAAGCCGCGTTTTAACACCACCGGGCGCTTTTGCCAGTGACGTTCAAGAAATTCGGGCCAGTTGAGTGTTAATTGGTATTCCATATTGAGCTTCCACAGGCTGGGGCGGGTATCTGTCACCGATTATAACGGATGCTTAACCAGATGCGTGCAGTTGGCTCATATTTATTACATTTTGGTTTAGTCGTCTTTCGGCCCCGGCTGCTGATGACCAAAAATCACCTCCATGTGCGCGCCGCCGAGCAGGCTGTCGCTGGCAACAATTTTACCGTCGTATTGCTCGGTGATCTCTCGCGCCACCGCCAGCCCGACGCCTTGCCCCGGACGCATCGTATCCACTCGTTGACCGCGGTCGAATATCAAATCGCGCTTGCTCTGTGGGATCCCCGGACCGTCATCTTCCACCACAATGTACAGATGATCGTCGGTCTGACGGGCAGAAATTTCGACAAACTCCAGGCAGTACTTACAGGCGTTATCCAGAACGTTGCCCATTACCTCGACAAAGTCGTTTTGCTCACCGACGAAGCTGATTTCCGGCGAGATATCGAGGCTAATGTTCACCCCTTTACGCTGATACACTTTGTTCAACGCCGACGTGAGACTATCCAGTAGCGGCGCGACCGGATGCAGCTCGCGACTCAGCAAGACGCCGCCGCCGCGCATGCTGGCGCGATGCAGATAGTAGCCGATTTGCTGAGAAATCCGGCTGATCTGTTCGAGCATCACCGGCTCAGCGTCACTGACGCTCATTTTTTCACTGCGCATTGAGCGCAACGTACTTTGCAGCACGGCCAGCGGCGTCTTCAGGCTGTGGGTGAGGTCGGTCAGCGTAGTGCGATACTTGTCATAACGTTCGCGCTCACTTTTCAGCAGGCGGTTCAGGTTGCGAACCAGACTGGTCAGCTCACGCGTTGTCGCAGGGTTCAGCTGCTCGCGATGATGTTCTTCCAGTTCCCGCACTTCGCGCGCCAGCGCTTCGATAGGGCGCAGGCTCCACCAGGCCGCGACCCAGAGTAGAGGAATGACCAGCAACAGGTTAGCCGCGAGCACATAGATAAACCAGCTCCAGACCATATAGGAGCGTTTAAGCTCAATCGGAATGGTATCCACCACCACAATCGTCAGTTGCGGCATTCGTGCCGTGGCCGGGTAGACGTTCACCGCCACCGAATGGGTCATTTCGGCGTCGTCGTCATCTTCCCGTACCTCCTTCAGCTGTTCCTGAACAGAGTGATCGTCATTAAGCAGCGTGCTGGTGGCGCGGATATCGGCTTCAATCTCATGGAAACCGTTGCTTTTCAGCCAGTCAGGCTGAATCAGTCTCACCAGCCAGGGCACATCACGCTGGGCCCACAGCAGTTTGCCGCTCTCATCATAGATAAGCGACATCGTGGGGCTTTGCATGTCGAGGTGCTCGGGAAGTTCGACGTGGATCTTATTGTCTTCCCATTTGGCGAGAGTATAGAAGAGGTTACTTTCTCCGCGCAGCAGGCGAAATGTCGTCTTATCAAAGCTTACGCTATAGCCGACCAGCGCAACCATGCCATAGGCAAGAGAGAGCACCAGCACCACGCCGGCGGTGGCCAGCAGAAAGCGCAGACGCAGAGACAGCGGGAAAAGATGACGCAACAGTTTATTCATCAGCGCAGTTCGAAAAGATATCCCTGACCCCGCACGGTGGTAATGACGTCGTCCGGATATTGCGCCTGTATTTTTTTACGCAGGCGCCCCATCAGCACGTCGATGGTGTGACTTTCACGCAACTCGGCGTCCGGATACAACTGCAACATCAGCGAGTCCTTGCTGACCACTTTGCCATTATTGCGGATCAGCGTTTCCATGATGGTGTACTCAAACGCGGTCAGCTTAATCACCTCATCATTGACCGAAAGTTCACGGCGCGAGAGATCAACCTGGAAAGGGGGAATAGAAATAATTTGCGAAGCGTGGCCGCTGTTACGACGCATTAGCGCCTGCATCCGCGCGGCGACTTCTTCAATATGGAACGGTTTGGTGACGTAGTCATCCGCACCCGCGCTCAGTACCTCCACTTTATCCTGCCAGCTTTCACGGGCAGTCAGG
This sequence comes from Citrobacter sp. T1.2D-1, assembly GCF_950098555.1. Lineage (NCBI taxonomy): Bacteria > Pseudomonadati > Pseudomonadota > Gammaproteobacteria > Enterobacterales > Enterobacteriaceae > Citrobacter > Citrobacter sp. T1.2D-1. The sequence goes on along the minus strand of NZ_CATNHH010000002.1, from coordinate 28,213 downwards.
ACGAGGACCGGGAGGGAAACGTCGTTGCTCCGCCAGCGGCGAATCAGTGTAAGTCCGTCTTCATCCGGGAGACCCAAATCGACGATCGCGATGTCAGGCAGGTGTTCGTTAAGGTAATAATCGGCTTCTTTGGCATCTTCGGCATCGTCAACCTGATGTCCGGCATCCTGAAGCTGAACTTTCAGGTGATGACGTAATAACGCATTATCCTCAACAACCAGTACACGCATCATCTTTTCTCACTGTATTTACGATATGAATAGTTTAACGCTGATTATGAAAGTTGAAACCAGCACGATGAAATTAAATGATTTTTTTCATTCTGCTGCGCCCTTGGGGGCGTCCTGGGGGCAGTGCCGTTGGCATCTGATTATTCAGAATACTGACCTGATCCTGGTTCATGTCACCAATCCACTTCGAATAAACCTCGTAGACCATGCGTGCATCTTCATGCCCCATCTGGCTGGCAATGAATGAAGGGTTCGCTCCAGCCATCAGTGTCCAGCAAGCGTAAGTATGCCGTGACTGATAGGCGTTTCTCTCCCGGATACCAGAAAGTTTAGTACCTCGTTTCCAGCCATAGGAAATCGAATATTTAGAAAAAAAACCTTCCTTTGTATATGAACTCTCTCCGGGGATAAAAACAAAGCGAAGCTTTTGTTGCTCGGTTTTCCCGATCTCACGATGATGAAACTGAATTTCCTGTTTAGGTCCGCTTCCGGTGATTTCGTACTGCTCCAGCAGAGCATCAAGAGCGGGTTTCAGCAATGTGATCGTTCTTATCCCGGCATCTGTTTTGGGCGGAACAAACAACCGTTTGTTCGTCAGGCTTCTGGATACATGAATCTCACCTTTTTTCAGGTCAATATCCTCCCATGCCAGCGCACAAATCTCTCCAGGCCTCATCCCCGTATGCACTGCAACAATAATGATCAAGGCAAGTTTGCGTGGAAGTGATGCAATCAGCGCCTGATACTCATGGAGCAAAAGTGGATCGGGATCTGCTTTAGAGAGCTTTAGCCTCGATACCCCCTCATAGGGTGCATGTAATATAAACTGACTTCTGTTCGCAAGCTTCAGCATTTCTGATAAAACAGCCATTTGTTTATTGACTGTTGAAGGGGATCTACCTTGTTTGATGAGATTTGGCATAGCAGGATTAATCACTCCCCCTGTTAGCAGTTCTTTACGGTAATTCAGAATATCGGCATGCTGAATATCAACCAGACGCGTGTTCTCACCCACAACGCGTTTTAGGGTGTTAACTACAGATGTGATGGATTGCAATGTAGCGTCCGACACCTCCAGCGCCTTTGTGTCCGTAAAAAAATCACTCAGCTCCTTGAACGTAGTGAGCCGTTTTGTGGAGGAAAATTTATTAAGTGCTTTTGATTCAGGAAAGCGTGCTGGATAGTCGAACTTCCCGAGTTGTATTTCGCTTACAATTGCCGCGCGCAGATTTCCTGCTTTCTTAACATTGCTGCTGTTAACAACCCAGCCGCGAAGAACTTCGCGGCAGCGGATGCCGCGATAGGTAAATGTGATTCTGATTTTCCCATTATGCAGTTCAACGCCAGTCGGGTATTTCATTAAGCATCCTGAACTAACTGATTAATCTTCGGGTAGTTGTACCAAAGCAGACCTTTGGAATTGTCAGTCTGTCCAAGCGCAGTAAGGCGCTTGAAGTGAATACCTTCAATCCATAGCTTAAGGCGATAATTTTTAATCTGTCCTTCAGTAAGACCTGTTTTTTCGGTCAGTCTGGACTCAACAACCCACTCTTCGTTAAAAATTACCTGTGACATGGTTAACCTCAGGTAACCGGCGCCAGTATAGATGCGCCGGTGTATTGACATTGATAATTCGTTATCAGTTAAACCGACCGGGCAGAGTTCTTAACCGGCGCATGCCTGTCATAGCGGTAGCTACATAGCTCTTATGGCGGTTGACAACTTCTACCCAGATCTTTACGCCGTCCACGTTCACTGTGTATGTTTCCTTCCTGTCGCTGCGACCATAGTCACCGTATCGTTCAACATGCTTTGCCAGTGCTGCATCACATGCCCGGCGGCCCAATGGCGATTGTTTACTGCGATTGATAAGGCGCATAAAACCCCCTGTGAGGGAGGGCGTTATCCCTCCCTGTTCAATTAGCCGATGTATTCCGGTTTCATGTCGTCAAGAGTTATGCGGTACTTATCGTGCAGATCGTCGCCAAGATGTCGCTTCGCAGCAGAGAGTTTTTTCTCTACCATTTCAAAGCATGTTGCAGCATCCGGTGCGTCAGGCTGTGGCAGACTGTTGATTGCTTCATCAAGCATGGTGCGATGCTTAACCAGGTGATAACGGCGGGTAGCTTTATTTTTCAACTCAGTGAACAGTGCCGTACCTAATGCAGGTTTTGCCGTATTGATATCGTTTCCCACAGCGGTTGCATCTTCCAGCGTCTCAGCCGAATCAATGCGCGCACGGAATTTCTCTGCAGCATCATCGATGTTTACATCAGCTTCCTGCGTACTGGTGGTCTGCAGGTTATCTGCATTAATATCCTGCATGGTGATGCTTTGGGTGCTCTGGGTGGGGTTGATAATCTTCTCTTCCCGCTCATCGAGTTCGTCTGGCGTATAGACGCCAAGAATGACGTCAGGGCAGAAAAGGCGAGCCCAGCGCTTCACTGCGAGGTAAGCAAGTTGCTGGCGCGGATCATCAGCCCAGAGAGTGGAATTACGAACGCGTGCCTGAGCAAGCAGCAGGTCGAGTTCTCGCGGTTGATCCTCACCTTTCAGGCGCGCTTTGATAATGATGCCGATACCTTCTTCATCAGCCATTGTCCAACCCGGTACGCGGTACTCGCCTTTTTCACCTTTTTTGATGTTGAATTTGCCGATTACCTTTTCCCATGGTCCATACCATTCATATTCAAAACGGCTTGCCAGTACACCACTGCGGGAAATAACCGCGTTAACCAGTTGTGCTTCGTAACCCAGAACACCATTGATCAGGTGCGTTTTCTGCGCCACAGCGAAAGGATTCATCTGCCATTGTGCGGCTTGCATAGCTACTGCCATGCAATCTGCTGCATTACCCTGCAGATGGCGAGGAACCGTTGCAGCCCCCTGAGACATCATCTGAGCAAATGCACTGATAGCGTTCAGGTACTGCGAGTCAAACAAAGCAATGTTTGAGTTAACTACTGCATTCTGATCGGCAACAGTTATATTTTTGTTTTCCATAGTTTCCCCCTTAAGCCATTTCACGCAGCGCATCGAGACGGCGCAGATCGTAATCGTTCAGTTCGTCGGTGTAGTCTTCAGTTATCGGTGCTGGCCATTCGCCAGTGTCCATGGCGTTCGCGATGGAACGAATCGTCTGGCGATACTCAAGCTTTCCGAGTTCCAGCAGTGATTCCGAAGCCCACACAACAGCCACCCAGTGATAACCCTCGTCTTTGTTCACGAAGATCCAGGCGAATTTGTCCAGATCGGCAACGTTGCAGTACATACCGGCGCTGAGGTGGTAATCACGCATGGTTATTTCGCGGTGAAGCCGCGATTTCAGGGCATCTTCCTTCACATCCCACATGCTGATTGTTTTCAGGTCGAAGCCGATACGCAGACCTTCGTACTCGAGTTCAACATCCGGGCGAACACGGATTTCAAGCCCGGTGTCGTCATCAATGCCGAAATAGCTGACTTCAACAGCGCGTGTTGGGTTTTGCAGTAACTTACCTGCCTCAGGGTGAGCATAGAGCGCAGACTGGATAGCCAGCGCGGTAGCGTATTGCTGGCGGGTAACCAGGATTTTATCGCCTGGGTTTTCACGCCATGCGTCAAGCAGCTCGTCGGCAAACACTGTGTCAGGCTTGACGGATTTCACGGCCTGAATCAGATCCGCTTTGGTGCCAGATACTTTCAACGGTTGAGGTTTCTGTGCTTCCTGCGCAACGAGATCAGGATTGATGATTGCCAGTTGCTCCAGTAGCGTGTCGCGGCTACCGCTGGTTTTCATTTGCGCCGGCAGAGTGGCGTTGTATTCCCTGATGCACGCCTTCATTTTGGCTGCTGTAACTTTTTGGCCTTCGTCCACTCGCTGGAATTCAGGCGGTAACGACATGTAGCTTTCGCCAGTCTGGGTAACATCATCGCCTAAAGAAATTGGCTGCGGCAGGGTGGCGTTGTATTCCTCCAGGAACCTTTTAATATCGTCTGCGCTGAGCTGCACCGGCAAACCATTGTTGTAGTCGTCGATAACTGCGCGGATCGTTGCTGTCGTCGTGAGAGCGCCTTCCGGGATAACCGGTTCAATGCTGAACTCTTCATCCAGAATTTCAGGCTGTAACGCCAGCGCATGAACCAGATTTCCCATATCCAGAACTTTGGAGCGTTCTTTCTTGATGGTTTTAGATACGTGGCGCCCGTCGTAATACATCAGGCTCACTCGTGCGTCTTTTACCATCGTTGAACTGATACCATTTGCGGCGTGATAAACGTCGTTTGGAACACCTTCATAACGGCCAGGCTCGAAGTATGACGGCCACTCCGGTGCTGGTTCATCCAGTTGCGTTTCTGGCGCATTTTGTTGCGCTTCTGGTTCAGAATGGTTTACTGAGTCGGCATTTTGGTGCGTTTCAGCCTGACTCTGGTTCAGAATGGCTTGCTCTCCGGCATCTGCTTCTTCACCATTCCCCAGATTACTTTCGCCTGTGTACAGCGCATCACCAGCCTGTTTTTCATCACCGTTAGTTTCTTGAACCTGCACATTGCTGGTGGTCTCCGGATCCTTTTTAGTGCCATGAGTCGAAGAGTTCTTGATTAAAGTGGCAGCGTCGAAAACGCCATCGGTCGCTTTTTCCGGTTGCGTGGTCTGCTGGCTTGACTCTGTCTTCACCCATTTCGGATCGTTCGGGTCGCTGATACCTTCAACGTAATCACCACGTGAAGCCGCAAGAATTTTATTAACTTCTTCTGCTGTCACCTTCTGAGGCATTGGCATTGATGAGCGACCGCAGGCAATATCAACGATAATTTCATCCGGGTGTGCGTGGTCGGTTTCTGTCATGACACGATTGAGATACTCGCGATGACGGAAAGGAGATTTAAACAGTTCCTCTGGTGTTGTTTTTACCGTAGCGACATTGCAGGCGCGTGAGTAATCCATCCCACCAGGCATTTCTTCAAACAATTTGCAGGTCGCAATAAATTCATCGAGTACGTTATCTTCCCCTGAGCGGGAGAGATTAATAATGGCGTTGGCTTCAACATCGATCTCGAAGGAAGGGCTGTAAATATCGAACTCTTTGTTACGGGCGATCAGGCCAAGTGCTATTTCATATTCGAGCCCGGTTTTTGTCAGTGGAGTAAGACGGTCAGTCTTATTACCGCCACCGGCGTTCGCGCCAGATGGTGTGCGATTAATTTCAGACACACGATTGCCTTTCACCCATTCTTTAACGAGCAGGCCACGATCGATGTATTCTGTATCAACAAATGCCTGTGCAAAATTCATCATCAAATGCAGGGTGTGTCGTTTGTCCTGCGGGAAAATCCGTTTAAAGGCGTCAGTAAATTTCCACAGGTTTGGAGTATCCAGCTTTTGAATGGCTGGTACGTTATGGCAGGCAAGCAACATGTCCTGGATATAACTGTTACTCATGTCCAGTTCAAGGCGGCTTACTTCGGCAAGCTGTACCGGTGTCACGTGATGTGAGAATGCATCATCAAGAATTAACTGAGAGAGTATACGGTGGCGTTCGCTCATTCTGGCGACCGGCTGGTTCATTTCCTTTTCCACTTCCTCCATCAGTTCGCCGTTGACGTTGTAAGCGTAAGCAGGGAGATCTCCAGGCTTTACAGCGTTATTTTCGTTGCCAAAGGTTTCTGTATGGTCTTCCAGCACTTCGCCTGTTTCGGTATCAACACCATCAACGATACGCTGACGGGCGGCGGCAACGGCTTCAGATGATGGCAGTGTCACGCCTGGAATTTGCGCCCAGGTCATGTTGTCGCTGCCGAGCTGGTAGAAATCGCAAAAGGTTAAACTCAATTCGCCTTCCGGCGGCAGCTCGTTGACGACAGGGAAATTAGTAGCGACAGCTTTGAAATAATCTTTCAGCTTTGCGCCTGATTTAATCAGGAGATAATCCAGTGTGGCATTTGCCGATTCAAAATCATCACAGCACCAGAGAACTGCATCTTTCTGGCCTGATGATTTTTTTGCTTTGCGGACTAAAAATACGGGATTAGTTCCACTCATTGTTTTATCCTCACTTCGTGTAGAATGGAGGCGCCTTAGTGGCACCTCGGTTTTACCAGGTAGAATGTCCGGTTCGCTTTGGTCGGTGAGACCGGACAGGGCAAGCCCACCTCGTGTGGGCTTTTGCTTAATGAACGGTTCTGAAAGCTTTTTCTGAGTAATCGAGTTTGTAGCTGCGGTAGTTACCAAACCCTGCGCTATCGCCATCACTTACTTTCATGGACAGCATTGAAATTGCATCTACAGCACAGAAAGGGCTGTCGAACTTGCCGAATACATAGCCACCGTCGAGAATGACCGTGACCGCGCCCGTTGCGGCTGAATGAATAACGCCTGATACTTTCTTCTCGCAGTTGAATACAGCCACTTCTTTATTCACTGCTTTCAGGTTTATTTCGATTTTTACGATTTCCATAACATCTCCAGTTATTAAATTAAGGGTGTAAGAAGCCGCGCCAAATTAATGGCGAATTTTTCATTTCATATTTCAGGGGTACTAATTAACTTTCGTGCGCCATCTGGTCGTATTCAGCGCATTGTTTAGAGCAATATTCTTTTTCTTTCTGTGCCAGTTGCGTACCGTTGAGATAGAGCAGGGTACTCTTTACTTCTGCGCCTTCTTCAACAGGCTTGTGGCAATAACCACATTCTTTTTTCATCACCTGTCCTTAAAGTGTTTTGGCAACTCTCCGTTTTGAACGATACCTTCGAGCGGATAACAATCAGTGATACTGCTTTGCTCACTGGCTGCGGATTCACACTGTTCCTTGCTTCCGTATACGCCGATGATGCCTTCCTGGAAGTCTCCGTTAGCCATGGCGATCGTCAGCACCAATGCGTACAGCGTGTTCATTTGTTAGCTACCGTTGCACTATTACCATTTTTCAGAACTCGCCACAGGAAACGCAGTGGTGCAGTAAAAGCATTCCCGCGAACGGCCTGGATGCGTGCTGGTTGACGTGCGAAATCAATCATTTTTATATCCTCCTGTTATGCCTGTCTTTTCACCACTTCAGGCTCAGTGGATTCTGCTATTCCCCAACAGCAAGAATTTGGTTAACCTTTAATCCCCCAACAGAAGGAAGGATTAATCTATGCTCGAAAAGCAAACCATGAAGGTCGCCTGTCCTGATTGCGGTAGCGAGATGCTCAAGCGTCCCGATAATTTCGACTTTGAGACTAATTTTGTTGGCGTCAGTTGTGCCGACTGTGGTCGAGAAATCACTAAGGACGATGTCGTTAAGCAAGGGACGGATGTTGTCAAAAAGCAGGTTGACGACATCCTCAGGGATGCCTTCAAGGGAACGGGCTGGAAGCTCAAGTAACCCCAGTAGTTCCTCGACCTGATTGATTACTTCCGTGGCGTCTATTTCGAGTTCAATAGGCGCCACCTTTACTACCTTACTCATCTAACCCTCATTGCCTTGTCGCCGGCCAGCGGAACTTTTAAACCTACTGCGCGTTGATAACTCCACCTCATCCGGTGTTTCGTATGCCCCGGACGGCTACTTCGTGGGCGTCCTGCCTAGGTGGTTGTGTTACTGTGAGCTTATATTAAGTCTTAGACTTAACTGGTGTCAAGCGTGAGACTGAAAACATAATTAAGTTTTAGACTTATTTTTATGACGAATGTACGGGAGTGGATGATGCTTATGGTCAGATAAACATCAATGAGAGTGGGCTATGGATCGTGACGAAATGGAAGAGGTCCGTGCAGCATTCATTGCGGGTGAGATTGGTGGTGCGGTTGTTGAGTTGATAATCGCCGGAATGGAGATAAGCCAAGATACGATTGTGGATAGTCTGGAAGCCAAGCGTCACTCTGTGGGTAACGCCATATACAAAGAGGGTTTGCGAGATGTGGCTGCTATGGTGAGAAAAGGGCAATAAAAAACCCGGCGCGGTGGCCGGGTATATTCATTCGAATGGGAGATCTATTTGTCTTTGTGGATTCAGCTGTTTTTTCACATGCTCAATTTCGAATGTGGTTTTTATGGTATCGCCAATCATGTACTGAGTTACCTTTAGGTCAACAAGCAACATGTCACCTTTAGAAAAGTTTAAGGTGTTGTTATCAATATCACTGATAAACTTCTGGTCTTTAATTTCAGCCAAAAAGCTACTGGAACCATCAGTAAATCTCCATCGGCTGCCTTCATTAAAAGAAATGTTTTTAATCTGAAGAGCTTTCTCTACCGTGGACTCTGAAATTATTGACTCTGCAGGTAGCTCAACTTTGAAATAATGCGCTTCTTGCTTGTCGATCGTCATGAATGTCAGCCCATCATCGACAGTGGAAGCAAAACTGTTGATGCCTTCTTGCTCTAATGGCTTGCTTATGACTTCTTGCAAGGAAGAACGAAGTTTAATATTTCTATACAGTTCAATCACTTTGCTGTCGAAAATTTCACTATCGTCATCAACAAAGACTTCAACGTTGCTATCAGGCAGATTGTGTAACTTTTTTATTTCTCTTGGTCCAATCCATTTAACTAGTTGGATTAGACCCTTGCAAATTTTTTCTCTAGGGCCAGGGCAAAAACCAATTAAAGCAATAAGATTAGCGGCAGCTGTTGCTGTATCGCCAGAAAAAAAATCAACAGCCTGTTTGATCCAGGATGTAGATGAGGCAATCAGATCTATTCCAAATGATCCAGCTTTGAATGATGCGTTAACCTTTACGGAAACAACGGTCTTGTTTCCATAAACTGTTTTTCCGGCTTCCTCTAATGCATCTGACAAGGACAGGAGGGCAGGAGCAAGGTCACGCACGTTCATTTCGTGCGTCTCCAGTGCTGGACCGTCGTATACTATCCTGAACTTCATATCATTAGTTTCCGAGTTGCTGCCTGCATCCATTATGGCACTCACCTGATCGCATATACAGTTAATTTACGATATTGTTTTAGGTTCAACGGACTTCTTTTGCATGATTACCCATGCTTCCTGTACGTCTGCTATATGTTACTCCGCATCACCCTTAATCCTGCGCCCCATATACTTCGCGTACAGCTCATCGAGCTCCTTCAGCCGCAGCGACACTATCCGCAACATGTTCTGTTGTTCTTCTTCTGGCAGTTGGCGGTAGAGCTCCAGCAGGCGCTGTTCGTCAGGCTTAAGGCCATCCTTCTCTCCAACATCCTCACCAAGTAGCCAAGGGACGGATACCCCAGCAGCGTCGGCAACAGCTAACGCAGATTCTTTACTAATAACACCTTTTTTGAACCAGCCGTTTACGGATTGCGGGGTAATACCCGCAACCCTTGCCATATCAGATTTTGTCATCCCTCGTTGCGTCAGTTCTGTCAAACGCTCGATGAGAGTTGGGTTAAGTATTTTTTTCTCAGCCATATCAGAAGAATAAGCCTTTTGCTTATAAATTAAAATTCGCTCAAGACTTGATCTTTATTTAAGTCTGAGGCTTAATTTGTTTGTAAATCTTGTGGAGATACTCATGAACGGATTAGAAAAGGCCATTCAGAAAGCTGGCACTGCCAGCAACTTAGCCACAAAGCTAGGTATTAAACCGATGTCGGTTAGTCGCTGGAAAACACGATACAAGGGCGTCGTTCCAGCCGATCGTGTTTTACCAATTTTCAATGCAACTGGTGTTACTCCCCACGAATTGCGCCCTGATTTGTATCCGAACCCCACGGATGGATTACCGGCGCAGGAAGTGAGGGCGTAACCGTGCATTCAATTTCAGTTCAACAAAATACCGGATTCCATCCGGCAGCGATGATAAATCGCAATCACCAGCATCAGGCAGATAAGCATGACCAGATTCGTGCTGCTGTTCGTGCGTGGTCGGCATCGCTGGACAACCAGGACGTAGTCGCCGGGATCATCATTGAAGAATGGGAACGACAGGGGGGGGGCCGGGCTGGATTTTCCTCGCGACTTGAGCCGTAAGCGACAGAAGCTTTTCCGCTGGCTGGACAGCGACACCGGATATGCGCGCGAAAACATCCGTCAGCTGACTCCGGCAATCTTGGCTGTTTTGCCGCTGGAATTTCGTGGGCGCCTTATCGGACAGGATTGTTTCATGACGCGTTATGCAGCGATGGAGAAGGAAATCAGCGAGGCAAAACAGGCCGTAATGCTGAATGCACCACAACACCAACTGGTGAAAGAGGTCAGGGAAGGGATTGAGCATCTGCTGAACATGTTGCCAGGTGAGGTCGTTGTTCAGGTTCTGAGTGGTATCGCTGCTATGGCTCCAGGTGTCATATGAGGTGTTCAGATGAACCATATGGAATTTATCGAAAAGCATGTCCGGGAAGAGTTAATCCGGCAGGGCTTCACTGCGGCAGTAGCGCAGGGGGGGGGCATTTCTGGCTGTCGACATGTACAAGCGCATGAGCCAGGCGAGCAGGAAAGGGAGGATTTTTGATGATGTTTTACGCCACGCGAAATTATGGGCTGAGCAACAAACGTTGCCGGCGGATCGGTTTGATTCAAAACGGACTAAACGGGGCAAGCGGCAAGGTTTGTTCTGAAAGGGTGAAGACTGTTGTGCGCCAACACAGCCAGTCTTCGAGTGTAATTCCAGGCGAAATCACGAGGTCATTATGACAAAGAGTTTTTCAAAACACCAGGCAACGGAGGCATAGCTATGTCTAATGTCGCCTACGCCGATTTTGCGGCGCGTACCGCCGTCAGGAGCAACCGGATGGAAAACCAGAAGACCGGATTCATCCCGTTGTACCGGAGTGTACTCAAGCAGCCATGGTCAGAAGATGTTTACCTACGCACGTTGTGGGATAACCTACTTTTGGGCGCTGCCAGCCAGCCATATACAGCGAGCTTTAAAGGTCGCCAATGGCCGCTACAAACCGGACAACTGGTGACTACGGCGGCCGATCTGGGCCAGAAACTACGTGACAGAAAAGGCAACCCAACAAGTCGTGATGCTGTTGAGAGAATGCTGACATTTTTTGTGCGTGAAGGGATGATTTCCATTGAGGGGGAGCGGCAAAGAGGGCGTGTGATCACGATCTCAAATTATGCTGAATATGCTCAAAAAGTGGACAATTTGCCCGCACAAACTTCCGCACATACAAGCGCACATATGACCGCACATGGCGAAGCCAGTAACAGTGCTGGTTTGGATGGGTGTGGCGCACATGAAAGCGCACATACATCCGCACAAACAAGCGCACATCATGAACAATATATATTAAATACTAACGTATTTAATGTACGTCAGAGAATTTCCAAAATTGTTCCTGATGCAGCTGTCCAGACACCGAAAGGTGACAAGTGGGGGACATCTGACGATCTCCGCTGCGCAGAGTGGATGTTGGCGCTGCGCGACATCACCAAACCATCCCTGAAAAAGCCGAACATGGCTGGCTGGGCGAATGATATACGCCTTATGCGCCAACTGGACGGACGCACCCACAAAGAGATTTGTGAGTTGTTCCGATGGGCCTGCAAAGACTCGTTCTGGTACAAAAATATTCTCTCCCCCGCAAAGCTCCGCGCCAAGTGGGACACGTTAACCCTTCACCGCGAAGACACTACCCGCAAGCCACGCTCAGATGTCAGCGCAAACAAATCCGAAACTGGCCCGCACTGGAACAGTGCTAAAGCATGGGAGAAATTTATATGACCCCGGATCTTTATCGTGCGATTCAGAATCGCGACAGCGAAATGCTATCGCGCATAGCTGGCAATTCTTATGACGACAGAAAGGTTGTTAACACTGACGCTGAAGAACTGGTGGATATGCTTTTTGAAAACCTCATGCAGGTATTTCCGGCATCCACTCAGACGAACCTCCGCACTGACGATGATATTCGCGTTGCGAAGCAGCAATGGATCGCCGCTTTCGCCGAGTCAGGCATCACCTCCCGTGAACAGATTTCCGTCGGAATGCAGAAAGCCCGCTCCAGTCAGTCGCCGTTCTGGCCATCGCCGGGTCAGTTTATTTCGTGGTGCCGTGAGGGGAGTGGTGCGATGGGCGTCAGTGTGGACGACATAATGAGCGAATACTGGCGCTGGCGGAAACTTGTTTTTCGCTATCCGGCGAGTGAGCAGTTCCCATGGAGGGATAAAAACCCGCTGTATTACCACGTCTGCCTTGAGTTGCGTCGTCGGGGAACAGATGGACAACTCAGTGAAAAGGAACTTATCCGTGCCGCTGGTGACATCCTGCATGACTGGGAAAAGCGAGCGCTGTCCGGTAAGCCGGTTCCCCCTATCCGCCGTACACTGTCCGCGCCAAAAGTAGCAGCCGGGCCTACTCCGGTTGAGATGCTGATGGCTAAGTACAAACAACGCAAAGACGCCGGTTTGATTTAACAGGAGACACTATGGAAACCGTAATCGATGTTTTAAAAGCAATGGGTAAAGCAACATACCGTGAAGTCGCGGCACGCCTGGAAATCGAACCTGTTGAAGCGCTGAATATACTCCGCGAACAGCGTGAACAGGGATTGTGTGATTTTTTCGATGGTGGATGGGAAGTAACAGGCGATGCTGACGGAAAAACAAGTATTCGGTCAGCGCCAGCGAAGACCGTACTGCGTGCGAAAAATTTAAACGACACCCCAAAGAAACTGCTGCGCGGTGAGGTTACTGAGCCGATCAAACCTGAGGCAATCGTCGCACTACTAACCGAAAACGGGAACATGGATACCGTAGCGCTGGCGTCGGCTGTCGGACGAGATCCAAGAGGCTTAGCGTCAAATCTCTGCCTGATGGCAAAGCGCGGACACATCAAAAAAATCGGTCAGGGGAAAGGCGTTAAGTGGGGACTTCCTGACGAAACGGAAATTACCCCGGAGCCAGTGTTTGCAGAACTACCGGAAATTGAGATCACGCCGAGAGTTGCGATACCTTCGGCAGGGACCGAAACATTCCTGGAGAGCATCCCTGTACTGAGAAAACCATCTCAGCCAATGCAGCTCCCATCACTACGGGAAATCAGCAACCAGATCCGCAAAGTCAAATCCAACCTGCAAGGACTGGAGAAACTCCGTGTAGCCGTTCGGGAAGTTAACAAACATCGCCGTGCGCTGAGTTTATTCAGTGGGGAGGATTTATGAGCAGGTGGGTTAGGGCAGAAATCATGATTATTCGGCAGTCCGCCGGGACCATGACTGTAGAAAATATTGGCCGACTTATTGGAAGAACTGGCGCTGCGGTACGCACAAAAGCACGTGAGCAGGGAATCAAGTTGTATCTGCGTGGTGATCACCATCAGTCGGCCCGGTACCGTCAGCATGATGTTGAATTGGCGAGGGAGTTACATCAGGAGGGCGTCAGCCGCCGGGATATTGCCGAAAAGCTGGAAATGCCGCTCAGCGCAATTAACCAGTATGTCTATTTCGAGCGGAGGGTACAGGCGTGATAGCAACATACAAACATCTTCAGGGGCAACTGGAAGCCACAAAGAAGCGCATAGCAGAGCTGGAGGCTGAGAAAGCGGCGTTGCGTCCAATTGGTGTTATGAGCGAGAGAGCATTTCACAGACTTGAACGCAGCGAGTCTCGATTCATTGCTTTATGGCCAAGACCGGGAATTTATCTACCGCGTAAGCGTCCTGATGACGGCGTTATTGTTTACGCCAGAATAGCCGCTGGCATCGGTAAGGGTGAGTGAGATGAATATAAGCGATAAGAAGAAGCTGGTTACGGAATTTCTTGAGAAGTTGAACTGCAACGATATTGATGCAACTTTGAAGCTTCTAACAATGGTTGTTGCAGAGTACATGCAAAAAGATGGCGTCAATGGATTTGATGTGTTTGCTGGGAAATTAAAGGTGTCAGTTGATTTATATTCCCACGGTGCGTACCCGGAACAAACAGCCAATAAGGACGAGACAAGCATGGTAACCGTATTGCCTGCCGCCTTGCTTCAGGGTAAGGCTGTGTTGCCAGACGAGAAAGACGCATCACTCCAACTACGCAATCTAATCCGTCAGCGCCATGCCGAATGGTCAGATAAGACGTTCGGCAATGTTGGCCCGGTTGGCTCGCTTAAACACCTCAGCAAAGAAGCGCTGGAAGCCGCAACTGAACCTGACGACCTCAGTGAGTGGGCAGACATGCAGTTCCTGCTCTGGGACGCCCAACGCCGCTCCGGTATCAGCGATACGGAAATAACCGCAGCGATGGAAGAAAAGTTGGCGGTGAATATGACGCGGCAATGGCCCGAGCCGAAAGACGGAGAACCGAGGCTGCACATCAAAGCGGATCAACAGCAGGAGCACAAGTGATGGGTCAGCTACTGCAATAGGCCACCAACAGGGTTGTCGAGCTGGAAAACCTCCCGCTGGCGGATGTTCCTGAAACCGTCGGGCCAGCGGAAGTCAGCATAATGTTTTAGCTATTAAGCTTCAATACAACGTGATGGCAGCAATATTCGCTATGTAATTGCAAATATTTCGAAAGTGATTCTTGTTCTTCCACTCTAAGAGCACATAATCCTACACTCCCAAGATAATAAGAATACTTATCGTTCCTATTCAGTTTTTTGTAACACTCAAAGATTAAATCAGATACACTTTCGGCAGATAAATTAATAACTGGAAACATTTTGCAAGGGCGCATACGAACTAATCACATAGCCGCATGGCTGGCGCTGATTGCTGTCGCCATGCTGTTCGTTGCTCCGGCCATCTCCAGAACGATAGCCCACCGGACAGGTTGTCAGCACATCACGCATTCTATGCCAGGGACCATGTCAGGGATACACCATGACATGGCGATGTCTGCGGTCTGTGAACCGTCTTCGCTGATGGATCAGCTGATGATGTCTGGTAAGGCAATGTCTCCGATGGAAGAGATTGCCTGCGGATATTGTCAGTTACTTGTGCAACTGCCGTTTATCCAGTTTGCGCTTGTATTTTTGTTGTGGTTGCTCCTGCTTTTTGTCCTTCGCTTCTCATTAATTCCGCTTAACTGCGTCACGCTCTTTCAACCCTGGGCACCTCAGCGTGCCCGTGCCCCGCCTGCTGTATTTCAGTCTTCGTTTTAAACAACAAAACAGTAAGTCAGTAACGTCATGCTCATTTTTAAGGGCAGATTTTGTTACGCCTGAAAAACAGTAAGGTATTTTATGAAAACCCACTATTTTGTACGTACGCCAGTTGCTTCTCTTGTCCTGATGGCGCTGATATCAGACACTACTTTTGCAGAAGAAAAGCACGACCATTCTCAGATAACGAATGATTCTGTGATGATTGTAACTGCGCCACTTTCCACTCCGCTCGAAATTGTTACCTCGCCCAAAATACCCCGTCAGCCAGTTCCGGCAAGCGACGGCTCGGATTATCTGAAAACTATACCTGGATTCTCACAGATACGTAACGGTGGAACCAACGGTGATCCTGTGTTTCGTGGCATGTTTGGCTCTCGTCTGAGAATTCTGACTGATAATGGTGAAATGCTTGGTGCCTGTCCGGCACGCATGGATGCACCAAGCTCCTATATTTCTCCTGAAAGCTTTGATGTATTAACTCTGATTAAAGGCCCACAAACTGTGCTCTGGGGGCCTGGAAACTCGGCGGGAACTATCCGTTTTGATCGTGAACAGCCGCGCTTTGAAAAAGCGGGGGTGCAGGGTACTGCCAGTCTTCTTGCTGCGTCAAACAATCGCTGGGATGAAAACGCTGATGTCAGTCTGGGCGGTGAGGAGGGATATCTTCGCCTCATTGGCAATAAGTCACGTTCGGATGACTACAAGGATGGAAATGGAGACCGCGTGCCCTCCAGATGGGATAAGTGGAATGGCGATATGGCTATAGGCTGGACACCAGACAAAGACACACTTCTCGAGCTTACTGCAGGTAAAGGCGATGGTGAAGCACGCTATGCTGGTCGCGGTATGGATGGTTCGCAGTTTAAGAGGGAAAGCTTAGGAATGCGCTTTGAAAAATCGGGTATTGGCGAGGTATTCGATAAGTTTGAGGCAAATGTATATTACAACTATGCAGATCATATTATGGATAACTATTCCCTGCGCTCTCCGGGCAGTAGTATGTCGGGGGGGATGTCAGGTGATGAGATGGGAGATGCTATGGGTTCCTCAATGGACTCAGCAATGGACTCAGACTCTTCGATGAATATGAGTATGCCAATGGCGATGGAGGTTGATCGCCGTACTGTTGGTGGAAGAATGATGGGAACCTTCCTTTTCTCAGATTTTGAGCTTCGCAGTGGCGCAGATACGCAACTTAGTACACACCGTAATAAAATTGATGATCGCTGGAATAAGGACGCCCGTTTCCACGATTACGGTCTTTTCAGCGAACTGACCTGGAGTGTAACTGAGCAGAACAAGGTGAAGGGGGGCGCACGTCTCGATCGCGTTCTGGTTGATAATTACACTGATATGGGTTCAGCAAAACGGACTGATACATTACCGGCCGGTTTTGTTCGCTTCGAACATAATATGGCTGATCTACCGGTTATGTTTTATGCAGGTATAGGCTACACGGAGCGTTTCCCCGATTACTGGGAGATTTTTTCGCCGACTTATGGACCTGGAGGTTCGGGTGATGCCTTCGATAAACTCAAAACGGAAAAAACAACTCAGATTGATATAGGCGCTCAGTACAACGGTGAACGTATAAACACTTGGGTATCCGCTTATATTGGTCGTGTTAATGATTTTATTCTGTTCCGCTATGATCCTGATAATGCCTCTATCAGCCAGGTTGATAACGTCAATGCAACCATTATGGGGGGAGAGGCAGGTATTGCGTATAAATGGTCAGACTCATGGAAAACGGATGCCAGCATTGCTTATTCCTGGGGGGAAAATACATCTAACCATCAGCCTTTACCACAGACGCCACCGCTTGAAGCCCGTCTGGGGCTGACCTGGGAACAGGGCGACTGGAGCAGTACTGGCCTTTTGCGTCTTGTCAGCAGCCAGAACCGTGTTGCTATTAACGAAGGCAACGTCGTTGGTAAAGATTTTAATAGTAGTCCTGGTTTTGCTGTGTTTTCGGCGAATGCTGCATACAAAGTTAATAAGTACGTTAAAATTAGCGCCGGCGTTGATAACTTGTTTGACAAAACGTACAGCGAACACCTGAATCTTGCTGGAAACAGCAGTTTCGGTTATTCAGCAAACACATCAGTTAATGAATCAGGCAGAACCTTTTGGGGTAAAATAAATCTCACTTTTTAATGACATTTTTGCATGACAGTAAAAGTGCCACTTATGTTTTGCCTTGATAACTCTATATACTGCTCCAGCGTTTATCGGAGCAGTATATTATTGACCGGGACTTCCGTAGTGTGAAGTATGCGAAAGGCTAGTCGGTAGCCTGTTGCGGTAAAGTGGTTTCGCCGCTCTTCACTGAAGCTCTGGTGCGTGCTAATTAGCTGGAACTGCACCAGCCGAAAGAAATGGTGATGTAATGTATAATCCCTTTATAGCATCGAGGGGGGATTCATCATGCTGAGTCATAATATCGCAGCAAAGAGTCAGGAAGAACGTGACAAGGTTAACGTTGACCTCGCCGCATCTGGCGTGGCGTACAAAGAGCGCCTGAACATGCCGGTTATAGCTGAACAGGTAATGCGTGAGCAGTCTGAACATCTGAGAGATTACTTTCTGGAGCGCTTGAGGCATTATAGGGAGATCAGCGTGACGCTGCCGAAGAGTAGCGATCCGCGTTACATTGAAATGGAAGATGCGAATAAGAAATGAAATGGATAACACTGGCTATTATCGTTTTTGCTACCCCAGTTTTGGGGGAAGAATACAGTTATGGGTCTCCAATTGCTGTATGCCTCAACAATAATACAATCCCGTATATCAACACCGACAGGCCAGCTATTGAAATCGTTGATGAGGCATATGAAAAATGTCAGGACGTACTTGCTCAATGGGATAAGGAGCGAGAGTCACTGCCTCCGGAGATGGTCGTTAGTCAGGACGAAGAGTTTCACGCGTTCTATGTTCATATGATTGAATCCCGTCGAAAATTGGATACCAACAAAAAATGACTATTGTGTTCATCCCTGCCTTGGTTGCAGTTCTGGTAAAGAAAGAGATGCCGGCCGGGAGTTAACCCGAAAAGAGGTTGAGTCAATACGCGATTCTGCTGCTGCAATCAGAGTTCCAATTGAGGTCGCCAGGGATATGGTGAAAGAAAGAGGATATCCTGACATCGATCCTGAAAATGTCTGGGATGAATGGTTGTTTTACAAAAAAATGACAGACGAAAGCTAAATAGTTATTCATTTGATACCCTGACATTACCACCCCCCCTTCAAGTAAATTGGTTTTCCATAATCTATCTCCCCAGAAACTATTCGTGCATAGCCAATTTGATGGATGGACTACTACTTAGCGTAAAATGGGAGCTCGCAGCCGTTTGTTGAGGTGCTTGTGCACGCGAATTTGCCGGAGCTTTGCCAACCAAAAGAAATCTCTGTCAAAAAACACTATTCAATTCAAACCACTACGGCGGTTTTTAATTTTCTATCCTGACAGTATATTAGCAATTTGTGCTCTTAAGACATTGATCATTTTCTCACATAGGTATACTGTATAAAAATACAGTATGTCCGGTGGGGGCTATTATGAAAGTTGAATTAACCATTGATCGCGCTAAATAACTTCTGAGAGGAGCGCTATCAGCACTGGAGAAAGGGCTGCTCAAACGCCTTAGTCATCAGTATGGGGATTGCAGTCTGATAATCCGTCATACTGATTTTGATGGTTTGAGCGGTTTCTGTGGAATAAAGATGATAAAAAAAATCGAAAACATCCTGCAGGAGATACGGGAAAGCGCTGACGACTGGTTTTACTAACATTGCGCTTAATGGTGGCGCGCATTTTTCAGAATACCGCAATTTGCGTATCCCTTTGATGCTGCTGCCGACAATCTTTAATCGCGTCTGTACGTCGCTCGAAGGGAGAACAGAATGTGAGTGATTCAGCTTTGCAAACGTCAGAAGACAACTGGTATGACATTGTAAGAAGGTCTGACGGCTGCGTGGTGTTTAGCTTTCCTTCATCGGGCAGGCATCTTAT
This sequence comes from Citrobacter sp. T1.2D-1, assembly GCF_950098555.1. NCBI lineage: Bacteria > Pseudomonadati > Pseudomonadota > Gammaproteobacteria > Enterobacterales > Enterobacteriaceae > Citrobacter > Citrobacter sp. T1.2D-1. Next base: position 8,959 of record NZ_CATNHH010000002.1, on the reverse strand, counting down.
CTATCGCGTCAACGGCATGGTCTCAATGCGGCCCTTGTTGGATGACGAAGAAGTTTTTACTCCCAATGGCTTTGCGCAGTTTATTCGTCGTCTCGGCTATCGGGTGACTCCACCTTTTGATAATATGAAATCAACGGTCTGAACAGCCGTTAACCTGCTGCGCCACGGAGAAAACCATGGCGCACGAATTACAACTCATCAAGCAGTCCTCAGGAATCCTGATCCCCGCAACGCCGGAGACCAGCGATATTCTGCAATCAAAAATCAAACTCGTTAATGGTTATGCCAGATTCCTTGCCTCATACGGCGGCAATGAAAGCGCTCTGCTGGATGCTGCTGAGCAGTATCTGGAGCAGATCGCCAGTCGGCGTATCACGAACGGCATAAGTCTGTGCAAATCCTTCGACGCTTACCGCGCATGGGTGACCGTCGAAGCCGGGCACTATGACGCAATCCAGTTACCTGATGGAACTCTCCGCAAACATCCCCGTAGTATCGCCTTCGCGAACATGGACGAAACAGAATTCCAGGACCTGTATAAAACTGCACTCGATGTTTTGTGGCGCTGGATATTGTCCCGCACTTTCAACAGCAGGGAAGAGGCCGAGAATGCCGCCGCCCAGCTTATGAGCTTTGCGGGGTGAGGGTGATGAAATATTCATATTTTCACCACACGGAATGTACCACCGAGCAGGCAGATCGCCTGATTGCAGATTATCGGGCTCGCGGTATCAGGACCGAAAAAAGCCTCAATCCTGATTTCCTTACCTGGACGGTCAGCGTGAAATTGCCGGAGTGCGGACGTCTGGCACGGACGCCGAGAACCTTCCGACAAAAGGTCTGGGGGTGAACATGGCTAATCTTCGAAAAGCTGCGCGTGGCCGGGAATGTCAGGTGCGTATTCCGGGAGTATGCAACGGTAACCCTGAGACATCTGTGCTGGCTCATATTCGCATTGCCGGGTTATGTGGCACCGGCATCAAGCCGCCTGACCTTATCGCGACTATCGCACGCTCATCATGCCATGACGAGATTGATCGCCGAACTCATCTGGTTGATGCGGAATATGCGAAGGAGTGTGCGCTGGAGTGGATGGCCCGAACCCAGGTTATCTGGTTGAAGGAGGGCCTCATAAAATCATGACAGTCTACGACATCACGCCGATCGGCAAGCCCAGAATGACTCAGCGCGACAGGTGGCACAAACGGCCAGCGACAGCGGCGTACTGGTCATACAAAGCGCAGGTTCGTCTTCTGGGCATCAAGTTACCGGAAGCCGGTTATCACATCACATTCGTTATCCCCATGCCCCAAAGCTGGAGCAAGAAGAAGCGAGCCCGACACGCCGGGAAGCCACATCAGCAGAAACCTGACAAAGACAATCTGGAAAAGGCGCTGTTGGATGCAGTGTTTGATGAAGATAGTCACGTCTGGGATGGCCGGGTTACCAAAATCTGGGGCGAGAAAGGGCAGATCATCATCGAGGAGGCAAAGTGAAGCCTGAAGTTATTGAGTCTCTTCGCTGGCGCTGGCTACGTCTTCGTATTTATCGTTACCGGGGATCTTTTCCGGTGGCATACCGCATCCTTCGCAATTATATCCGCATTGAAGCAAAACGGGAGCATCGAAATGAAGCTTGATTCCTTACCAAAATATTTTTCGCCTAAATCCATGATGCCCGGCGCCGTTCCATGCGGTATTTCAGCAGATACGCTGACGATCACTGATGTGATGGCCGCGTTGGGTCTGGCAACGTCAAAATCAGCGATAGGCATAGAGCTTTACCTGGCAAAAGCCGGTGTTCTGCAACCTGATAATATTATTTCCTTCATTAACGAACTTGCCATTCAGCGCGCCAGCCGGAATAAGCCTCTGCAGGCAATGTCAGAGCAGCAGCGCGCTGAGTTCTTGCGGGTACTGGCAGGATATGTTTTCCGGGATTATTCGCTAAGCGCTGCCAGCATAGTGACATGCAGTAGTTGCGCCGGATCCGGATTTATTGATGCTGAGATATTCACCAACAAAGTGACATACCCGGACGGGAAACCTCCGAAGTGGGTAAAGGTTACGAAGGGAATCTCACCATCAGATTGGGAGGAAGCGAAAACCGTCCGCGAGCAGGTTAGGGTGATCTGCAAAGCGTGTAACGGAAAGGGGCACACAAAAAATGAATGCCGGTGCCGTGGCCGCGGCGAGGTACTGGATAAGAAAAAATCCGAGTTGCAGGGGCTTCCTGTTTTTAAAAAATGCCCCCGTTGCACTGGTCGTGGCTACCCAAGGTTAAAGGATACTGAAGTATTCAAGGCTCTTGGCGTAACCGAAACAACCTGGCGCAGAAATTTCAAACTGTTCTTCGATCGGCTGGTGGAGTATTGCCATATTGAAGAATCGTTTGCAGAAAAGGTGCTGCAATGGGTGACCAGATAATTTGTCTTGCGTTAATTCGTAAATGTAAGATTATTGATAATGTAAGGTTATGAATTATTTAGTAAATAATATAATTCCATTGCAAAGGATTATGTATGAAAATATTAGGAATTAGCGGCTTTTTCGTTGGTGCCTGTTTAATAGTCTCTGCGCTGATTGTATCTGATACCATCAAGCTGAAAGATGAGCACGTTATTGAACTTGAAAACGGTGCAGTGAAGCTGGGTAACGTCTACCAGGAAAAAAATGTTATTACCATCAAGGTAAAATTTAAGGATGAAAAATTCACCGATGACTGGGTGCTGACTAACGAAGTCGGCGTGAATGGGTACCAAGAAGAAGTGAGAAAGAAATTTCAGGAGCAAATTGATTTAATTAATTCTGGGAAATCTAAAGATAAAAACAAGGATCTCAATGTTGACAACATGGTGCTTAAGTCTGACGCAACTATCGAGCTATCAACTGCAGTCATATATCGATCTGAGCATCATCCGTTATTCACGCTAACGCTCGAAGAGAAAACTAAGGACTTAGCAGAAAACACAATATTGCTTGATGCTGTCACCAAAGAAGCTGACGCGCTCATCAAAGAACAACAACCAGCTTATGAGGCTGCGTCATACATCCACAAGTGATGCGCAAAATGTGACATCAGTGCTTGTAATTGTGGCGGAAAATGGCTAACCTGATTCCAACGATGGGTTATTACACCTGTGACGTTACAAGAATTAAAAAACCTCGCTTCGGCGGGGTTTTCTTTTATGGATTCCCGACGCCAATAAGACAAAGTGCGGGGAGTGTTGCGGAGCCTACATGTTCCAACCGTCCGCAAAAGCTCACATGGGCAGGACCACAATCTGATACCGCGATAGCTTTTGCTGATCGCGCCGGAGCGGTAACTGGCAACAATTTAAGCCTCGGTGATTGCCAGGCTTTTTTATTTGCGGCATTAATTCAACTTACACAGCAATACCCTTCAACCCTGTCCTTTTATGGGGGCATCTATAGTTGAAGTTGTGTGGACTATCAATGTTTTAAGCTACCATGTAGATTAATATAACTTATTAATAACAATGAATTACATGGGGTTAAATCATGAGGTATCTGTTATCAATATTATTGATATGGAGCGTCTCTTCAAATGCTGCTCTTGTTGATCATGAGAAGGCGGCTCAGGATCTCTGCGACACTGAGTGGAAAATAACGGATAGGGCATCTGGTACGAATGAAAATACTACCAATATCGTTAGCGATGAGGTAGCTTCCTTCAAAGCTAAGGGCTACGCCTTTTCTGACTTTTCTATTGATGAAACTGACTTTATTAAAGTATCAATTGAAGGTGCTGACGGAAGTCGAAAAATGATTAAGGAAATGGATACGCCTTACTCTGAAGCGCGAGATTTTCTCAAAAATAGAATGATGCCTATCTGTATTAAAAACGTACTAACAGGAATTGATAATAAAAAGTAGTTATTAGTCATGAAATTCAAGAGGTCGCCAAGAGGCGGCCTTTTTTACTGTCAATCTTAGGCCACCTCCTGGGGAGGTGGTGATTGATCCTGTAAGGCTATAGCCTGAAGAATGCCCATGCCGGAATATCTCTGCTTACTCACCACAAGTAAAAGGAGACAAACCGACATGTGGCTTTACAGGAGTTCATCACATGTATATTGGCGTTGCAAATACCACATAGTCTGGACGCCCAAGTACCGTTTCAGGATCCTGAGAGATAAGTTAGGCAAGGAGCTTTACAGGACAATCTACATACTCTGCGGTATAAAAGATTGTGAGATTCTGGAATTAAATGTACAGCCAGATCATGTACATCTTGTAGTAATTGTCCCACCTAAAATCTCGATATCAACTCTGATGGGGCATCTGAAAGGCCGCAGTGCTATCAGGCTCTACAATCGTTTTCCACATATACGAAAGAAGCTATGGGGCAACCACTTTTGGTCACGTGGTTACTTTGTAGATACGGTCGGTGTGAACGAGGAAATTATCAGACGATATGTGCGGCATCAGGAGAAAACGGAACAAACGCATGAACAGCAGATGGAATTGCTGGAGTAGTAAGCGGAAGGAGACAATAGCCCCCCTTACAGGGGGCATTCTCAAAAGCCACCTTCTCAGAAGGTGGTCTTTTACTTTCAGGCTCACGGGTATCACTTACTACGTGCTTTGTTGATAAATCCAGCCCGTGAAGCCTGATTCTATTTCCCCTCATTTCTGAGAGGACTCACAGCAATAAGAGGGGGCTAAATGTCCGATCCTGTTTCTGGCTCTACTGTAGCGGCTGGTGGACTGATGGGGGCCAGCATGTTCGGCCTGGCAACCGGTATTGATTACGGCGTAGTGTTTGGCGCCTTTGCTGGTGCAGTATTCTACGTTGCGACGGCGGTGAACATCAGCCGCTTTAAGTTGGTGGGTTACTTCATCACTTCTTTCATCTTTGGCGTTCTTGGTGCTCCACTAGTTGGTTCGTTTTTTTCTAAATGGACGGGATACAGTGACAGGCCACTCGATGCGCTGGGTGCGGTGCTCGTTGCAGCAATTGCCATTAAGCTGCTGACGTTCGTCAACAGCCAGGAATTGGGCAGCCTGTTTGGCATTCTCTCTCGTTTACGCGGAGGAGGGACCAGCAATGGTAACAAATGATCCTTCTGCGATGATCAATGCGTTAATCTGCGGGGTCATCGTTCTTGTTCTGATGTTCTATCAACGTGACGGGGCGAGACATCGCCCGATGATATCTTTGCTGGCCTACTTTGTTGTGCTGATATACGCCAGCATCCCGTTCAGGTATCTGTTTGGTCTCTATCAGGAATCACACTGGATGGTGGTCATCGTCAATCTGGTCATCTGCGCCATCGTGCTTCGCGCACGGGGGAACCTGGCACGCTTAATTAACATTCTTCAGAAATAAAAAAGGGAAGCGCGACATCTCCGCTTCCCTGAAAGTTCGAGGCTTTGTGTTGTTTTAATGAGGTGGAGTGTCGACTTTAGTCAAACTCTGTTTCGCGGGTATTACATCACATCCTTTGATTTGGGTTTTGTCCTGCCTCAATTTCGGATTAATCACATGAAACAATCACAATTTCAGCAGGCGGCTGGTATAAGCGCCGGATTAGCTGCGCGCTGGTTTCCGCACATCGATGCGGCAATGAAAGAGTTTGGCATTACAGCAATTAATGATCAGGCCATGTTCATTGCACAAGTCGGGCATGAATCTGCTGGTTTTACCTCTCTGGTAGAGAGCTTTAACTACTCGGTAAACGGGCTGAAGAAAACATTCGGTAAACGACTAACGCCGTATCAGTGCGAAATACTGGGGCGCGTTGATGGTAAGCAGGTCGCTCACCAGCCGCAAATTGCCAATCTGGTTTACGGTGACCGCATGGGTAATAACTGCCCGGGTGATGGCTGGAAATATCGCGGTCGCGGCCTGCTGCAAATCACTGGACGTGAGAACTACACCAAATGTGGCTCGGCGCTGAAGCTTGACGTTGTCAGTACGCCAGAACTTTTGACGCAAGAGCGACATTCGGCCCGTTCGGCGGCGTGGTATTTCACGTTACGCGGTTGTCTCCTGCATTCGGGGGATGTGGAACGCGTCACGCAAATTATCAACGGCGGACAGAACGGCATTAAAGACCGGCGTGAACGTTACGCCAAAGCTAAAGCTGCATTGGTGTGAGGTCATATGGGACTTGAAATGATTATTGGCCTGGTTGTTGCTGTCCTGGCAGCAATTGCAGGTGCTTTTGGTTTTGGGAAATCACGCGGAACCACTATCGCTGAGACCAAAGCGGCAATCCAGCGCACCGAAGAACGAGCAGCAGCTACTGAAGCCGTTGCAGAACGCCGGGTAGAGGCAACAAAAGGAGCTAGGGATGTACAGCAGACCGTTAATCATCTTCCTGATGATGATGTTGACCGCGAGTTGCGTGAGAAATTTACCCGCAAAACCTGAAGTAACGGACACTGCCTGTGACTGGGTTAAACCCATCTACGGAACGGATCACGACTGGGATGTGCTGGAGCAGCAGACGAAGAAAGACATCCTGGCGCATAACAAAGCGTGGCAGGTGAACTGCCAGAAATCAGGTAGATCCTCGCAATAGAGGAATTTTTAGCTGATGTGACCACTGTGCTTTTGGCTTTGTTATCTTTAGGTTAAACTATTAGTTCTCATAAAATGGAGAATCTAATGTTCAAGCAATTCAGACGCAATATCGCTTCTGCAAAGATAAGAAAGTATATCGCTCATTGGATGGAAGTTATGTCGCTTACATTCAGAAATTCTATGGCAGGGAATTATATTGACCAGAAGGATTTAGATAGAATTAGTCTTGTTATTATTAGTACTGCAATTACTGAGGAAAAAGTTTGTAGTGGCACAATCATGACGTGTGTTGCTGATGTGGCGTCTAGAGCAGGTATGACCGAGGAGGATTTAAGTTATCTTCCGTATCAAGTGCTTGCCATAACGAAAGGAGTGGAAGGTCGTTCCCCGTTAGAGTCTAAGAAAGGTATGCTTGGGCTCATTTCACCTGGTTATGAGTTTTCTGATCAGGATACGGGTTGGTTCGATACTAATATTGAAATCATAACTAAGCAGCTTAAAAATGATCTGCGCAGCGTAGTTAACACGTTGCAAGATTGATTATTTTGGCGTGATGATTTCATCACCACCTCCGGTTAGTTGCCATTAGTTTAGGTTTTTCAGCAGGCATTCACTGAGTGCCTGTGATAATGCAACAGCCCGCACAAAACGGGCTTGGATTTATCTCTTTGTTGCGTTCATGGTGACATGGTATACGAATTGGCTAAATTGGTTATCCCAACGCCCCTTATGATTAGCGGCAACTAATTGCACTAACGCCTGCATTAACTTGCTGAAAAGCAAGATTAGCTTAAGTCTGTTTTTTGAACTGTCACTATCCAAGGAAACTTCTTCGATTAATTGATTCTCGGTGTTAAAAATACCCAGTTTTGATTCTTCCATGCAGGGTTCCACTGGGTGCTGTTTAAAATATTCAGTCAGCGTATCCTTCAGACTCTGGATCCTTGAATCTGCAATGCTTTGTATTGATGGGTTGTGTGCAAGGTCATTACGCATTGAGTTGATGGTTTTAAGTGATTTCACAAGTTCTGGGGGAATTCCCAAGTTTCCCGCCATGGATATTTTAGTATTACATTCGATTAAAAGTTTGTTTTTATCTCTTCCAAAGAGATCTTGGCAGTCACAGTATGCGCATATCCATGCTTCGGCCATGCGCTCACAAAGTAGGTGAATGCGCAATGTAGTACCCACATCGTCATCGCTTTCCACTGCTCTCGCGAATAAAGATGGAAAATCAATCTCATGGTAATAGTCCATGAAAATCCTTGCATTCATAAACCCTCCAGGTAGCTATATGCAAAATGAAACAAAAGAGATGGTGATCTTTCTAAGAGATGATGGAATCTCCCTTCAGTATCCCGATGGTCAATGCGCTGGATATGGAATAGATGGAAATATTCAGATTTTTTTGGGGCAGAGTACCTATCTGTTCCCAAGGAAAATCATATTGCACGATCAGCGCACTACGAACTTTACCCGCAAACAGTCAGGTAATGAATCCTGATATAAAAACAGACAGCCAAAGCAGTTCTTCCAAGCGCATCACACGCGCATCACAAAGAGAGCTTTCAGTGGTGAGCCTTGCAAAATGAGAACTTACGGGCACGAGCGTGGCTACTGCGAGAGTGTGGATAGGCTTACAGAAGAGGTTCACTGAAGGGCTTCGATATTCTATGGAACTGAAAATAGTGTTATTATTCCTCTATATATTTCATGGAGTTGAATATGACTACTTCAGATGTGATTACGCTATCCGGTGTGATTGTTTCGTCTGTATCAGCCGCTGCGTCCGTTGCTACGCTTCTTATCGCAAAATCTGCGCTTAGTACTTGGAAGGCCCAGGAAATTCTCAAATCCAAGAAGGATTTTAAGTTGGCATTACTTGAAATGAAGTTTGTTGTCCTTTGGTTACCTGAAACCATCAACGTAGGGCATCTAATGCTTGGGCGAGATTTGTTGTATGGAACACAAGGTGAAGCCAGGGAACAATTAGTTGATAAACAGATTAAAGCATTTGAAGGGTATGCGCGGGAGTTTGAAAAGCTTGAGGATGCGATGCAAAACTGTGCCCGCTTGTGGTTTGCTAGCGAAGGCTTATTCAAAGGAACAAATGTTGAAAATTTGTGGGAAGGAATTTACAAAGCGTATAATGAGTACACTCAGGGTCGCCAGAACCAGAAATTTTTCATTTCAGCGTTGGACGCTTTGTTAGTTATTGATATGTACTTTGAGCCCTCGACCTAGTTACTACATCTGAATCGTCACAGTGACAAATCAGATTGAATCGCCACGGGTTTAACAGACACCTCAGAGTCATTTAAGATGGCTTAAAGAGAGGTGCCCATGAGCGGTAAGCGTTATCCCGAAGAGTTTAAAATTGAAGCAGTCAAACAGGTTGTTGATCGCG